>CAZQKF010000047.1:0-9501 GCA_964593645.1 uncultured Desulfobulbus sp. | reverse complement strand
CTCTACTTTAATAAAGGGAGACTGAGCCAGGGTCGCCAGCCTGCGGGCAATTTCGGTCTTGCCCACCCCGGTCGGGCCGATCATGATAATATTTTTAGGGGCAATCTCCTCGCGCAGGGGAGGCGGCACCTGCTGACGACGCCAGCGGTTACGCAGGGCAATGGCCACGGAACGCTTGGCATCACCCTGACCGATAATATAGCGATCAAGTTTCTGCACCGTCTCAGCCGGTGTCAGAGAGTTCATATCTTTCATCAATTTTTTGTTTTGCATTTATTTATTCCAGACAGCGTAAGTGCTGGATTCAGACAGGAGTCAAGGCTAAAAGTAGTCTTGCCCGGCTCATATTTTTTCAACGACAAGGTTGTGATTTGTGTATACACAAATATTTGCGGCAATCTTCATGGCCTCGCGAGCTATGGTTTCCGCGTCAAGATCGCAGTGATTGACCAGGGCAGTTGCTGCGGCCTGGGCAAAGGAGCCGCCTGAGCCGATGGCCAGGATACCGTCGTCTGATTCAATCACGTCGCCGCTGCCCGAGAGGAGCAGAGATGATTTTTTGTCTACGGCTATCATCATGGCCTCAAGACGGCGGAGCATCTTATCAGTCCGCCAGTCCTTGGCCAGTTCCACCGAGGCCCGCATCAGGTTGCCGTTATACTGCTCAAGCTTCTGCTCAAGCCGGTCATACAGGGTAAAGGCATCGGCAGTGGAACCGGCAAAACCGGTAATTACCTTGTCATGGTAGAGTCTACGTACCTTGCGGGCCTGGTGTTTAATTACTGTCTGCCCCAGGGAAACCTGGCCGTCTCCGGCCATGACCACCTCGCCCCGGTGCCGTACGGCAAGGATTGTTGTTGATCGTATTTTTTTCATAATCTAAAAATAAAACCTCTATTGCAAAAGTGACGGGCGTTTTTTCCTGGACCTGCAGGTAATCAGGCCGATAATCCAGCCGATCAGCAGCACCCCGCCGCCGGCCATAAACCAGGTTACAGCCGTTTTTCGTTTTAACTCGGTGTTCTGCTGTTCTACACTCTGTAAGGTGGCCCGCACCTCTTCAATTTCCCGGGCAGTGGCGGTCATCTTGTTTTTCAGGGCAATGACATCTGCAGTATCCGCCTGCAGGGTCTGGTACTGAGCCTGGATCGTGTCGCGCTCGGCAATACAGGCCGACAGTTCACCCCCGGTGGAGGACTGCAGGTCTTTAAGACCAGTCAACTCCGTTTCCCGCTCTGTTTCCCGGGCCTTCAACTGCTCATTTTCAGCACGCAGCATCTCAACCTGTTTCAGCGGCGGCGCTTCAGTACTTAAAAACCGCTTGGGCATCCAGCCGATGGTTCCGCTGCCGACCTTTACCTGGGCCCAGGCATCGTTTACTTTCAGCAGTTCAACCCGGTCGCCGTCTTTCACCAGTTTAAGTATTTTATATTCAGTCCCCTGGCCGCGCCGAACCGGCACCTCGATGCTGGGGCTGACAAAGCGTATATCAGCTGCGGCTGCGGGCAATACCGGCAGCCACCCCAATGCCAGGGCTATACAGAGGATACTGGATATTTTTTTTATTCCCATGAATCTGCTCTCCCTTGTTCCAAGCATACAACGTTACGATTTCATTTTTGGTGTAACCACTATTAATACTCCGATAGAGGCCACAAGTGCAAGTGAGACAACCCCAAGGGAGGGAAAAACCGCTGCCAGCCCCCAGCTCTGCTCCACCATTTTGATCAATTTCACTGCCAGGGCACCCACACCGAAGGTAACTACAAACTTCATACCATAGGCGGAACTACGCAGTGATGCAGGTGTTAAACGGGCAACCAGGGTGTTTTCAACCGGCTGCATACCAAGCAGAAAAAAAGAATGGATTGTGGCCAGCAACACCAGCGGA
Source organism: uncultured Desulfobulbus sp. (assembly GCA_964593645.1). GTDB lineage: Bacteria > Desulfobacterota > Desulfobulbia > Desulfobulbales > Desulfobulbaceae > Desulfobulbus_C. Next base: position 7,610 of record CAZQKF010000047.1, on the reverse strand, counting down.
ATATCTGTGGCAATACCGATCAAAAATGCAGCAGGCAGGGTCATAAGATGAAAAAACAGGTAGCCGTAACGCAGGTCAAAGCGTTCCCCTACCCTGCCACCCGTATACTGGCCGGCCATACCCACCAGGTACAGGGCCGAGGTGATGGCGGTGGCCACCACATTGCTTGAGAGATCAGCCCCTTTAAATAAGTTGGTGAGCCAGGTAAATATTCCCGCCCCGTTCAACTCAAACAGGGCGGGCATGGTCACTGAGGCACCGCGATAGACGACCCCGCCCAGCATCATGCAGACCAGCAGCACGCCAAATCCCTTCCATGAAGGACTCTCCTTATGCACGGCCCCGCCCTTTCCGACTGCACACTGTTCAGCACTCACCCGCATCAAAAAGATAACGCCGCCTGCATTGAGCACGGCCAGACAGACATAGACGGCCTGTGCTCCCCACAGCCAGTTAACAACTCCGGCCAGCAGCGGCCCCATGGCAAGACCAAGATTACCGAACATACCGTTATAGGCCATACCGGTGGACGTGCGCGACACGCAGCAGGCAATCCAGCCCAGCCCTGCGGGATGATAGATGCCGGAAAAGAGTCCAATCCCGGCAAGTGAGAGCTTGAAACCAAGGGGTGAATCCACAAAAAATGCCGCAGAAAGACCGCAAGCACCGGCACCGAGATAAAACAGGGTCAGCATGGGACGCGGTCCGATCCGATCAGCCAGCATCCCCCAGGGCAGGGCTGTCAGGCCAAAGAGCAGATACATCCAGAAGGCCAGATCAAGGGTTGTCGCCATATCAAGGCCCAGGCGTGCCGACAGGGGCAGCAGGATGGCCGGAAAGACAAGCATGTTGAAATGACTTAAAAAATGGCCGTAACAGGTCACCGTCAAAATAGCTCGATCACTGGTATTCATGGCACTGAAATCATGGGTTTAGATACACTGTTGGCTATTGCCTTGATTCGAGATGGGATTTCAAGATAGACGTTCCCACCTCTTTCATCTGCCGCTTTCTTGTTATATAGGCATAGGCAACATAATATTTATAAATATTACGCACATATTGTACTGTTTCCCTACCAATCCGGTTGGCTGCCACCACCTCGACGTTGTTGAACCAGACCTTGTTGTCCAGGCCGTGGCGAGCTGCCTCTTTGCGCAGCTTGACTATTCTGGCAGGCCCTGCATTATAGGCGGCAATGGTAAAGAGATCCCGGTTAAGCGGGGTCAGGTCGGGATCGGCAAAATAGCGATCTGCCATAAAACGGAGATAGCGGGTTCCGGCATGGATGTTATTTTCAAGTTTCGTAATGTTCCTGATCCCGACATTTCTGTCTGCAGCCGTACTGGGCAGAATCTGCATAATCCCCACTGCCCCGGCATAGCTTCGTTTTTTTTGATCCAGCCCTGATTCCTGAAAGGCAAGGGCGGTAAGCAGCAGGTAGGGAAAATCGTATTGTGCACCATATTTTTTAAACAGGGCAATGGTGGCATTATACCGTTTCATCGCCTGTTTGGAATGACTGTTTTGTATATATGCGGTATTTTTCAGGTACCTCTGGAACAGGATATTACCGGTTAACGTCCCCTTTTTAATGGTTTTAACAAACCCGTTAATGCTCTTTTTGAGCTGTGGGCTGTTCTTACGAACGGCCCAGGCTATTTCACCGCCTGTACGCAGTTTTATACCGGGATACAATTGTATTTTTTTAAAAATTTTTGCCCAGAACTTTCCCTTGTGACTGTCAATAATAATCAGAGGGATTAAGCCGGCATTGACCATCTCCAGCAGGTCTTCGTCTGCCAGATAATCATCGGCAAAAACAATATCAACAGGTTTTTTACCAATAGATTTCAATGTATTGTTGAGCCCCTGCAGGGATTCATAATAACTACTTGATTTCCTGACTACAATCTCTTTGCCCGAAAGATCAAAAATCGTTTTCAGAGCAGGTGCCTGGGGCCCGGCAACAATGATCTCCTGAACATTGGTCAGGGTAGGATCGGCAAAATCCACCAGCTTTTCACGTTTCGGCGTGATGGTCAGATTACCGGCGGCAATATCACCGTAGCCTGCAACAAGATCAGTGAAAAGGCGATTTCTGGGGGTAGGAATAATGGTAATATGGATGGCCAGGCTCTTGTTCTTAACAGATCTGTTCAGATATTTTTCATATTCTATCAGGGCATCATGAATCAGTCCCCGCCGGTGACCACGATCAAGAAAGAAAAAAGTACGGGAAAACGGCACCAGGGCGCGAATAACACGGCGCTTACGCATGCCGTTTAAATCACCCTTCCACTGCTCTTTCCGCCAGAGAATAAATGCCCCTGCCGACGGTGCCGTATTTGTCACATTCGAGTTAGAACTCAAATTTTTTTGTTTATTACCCGGCCGGACTTTTCTACCGGCAGGCTGCAGGATGGGGATGCCACCGGGTTTTTTGTCTGCAACAGTTGGTTGTTTAACGGATTGAGCGGGGAGAGTTTTTTTGGGTTCTGCCGGTTCTTCTGGTCCAACTGCATTGACTACAGCATCCGAAGAAGCAGGCACAACGACAACTCCTGTTATCTCTTTCCGATCAACTGCCGAAAGCAGTAAGACAAACAGGCTCAGGCAGAGGACACCAAGCTCCAGATATATAACCAGCTTTTTCATTCCCATTTGTCCGGTTACGAATTCTCCCCTGAAAAAATTGAATAACTACGGCATGAACACCCCTGCAGATCTCACCTTTACAAACCATACCAGTGCGGAAAGAGCACGATGGAAGCCAGAACCATAATCTGAATGCAGATAAAGGGCATGACACCTTTGTAAATGTCAACGGTTCGAACCTCGGGTGGACACACTCCTTTGAGGTAGAATAAAGAAAACCCAAAGGGCGGAGTCAAAAACGAAGTCTGCAGATTCATGGCAATTAAAATTGCAAACCACATGGGATTGAGCCCGATGGAGTCGGCAATGGGCAGCAGTATGGGAACGACGATATAAGATATCTCTATAAAATCAATAAAAAAGCCAAGAATCATAATCGCCAGCATGGACAGGATCAGGAAACCCCATTTCTCACCGGGCAAGCCGGTCATAAACTGTTCAACAATACCATCGGCCCCGGTATAGACAAAGACCATGGAAAAAGCGGTGGCACCGATGAGGATGGCAAAAACCATGGCTGTAATCTTGACCGTCTCATGGCAGGAATCCATGATGATCTTCCAGCTTAGCTTCCGGTACATTGCTGCCAGTACCATGGAACCCAGGGCGCCCACTGAGGCGGACTCGGTGGGGGTGGCAATCCCGGCAAATATCGAACCGAGCACCATGATGATCAGGGTCAGGGGCGGGATAATGGCAAACAGAGCCCGTTTAAACGATCCTTTTTTGTCTTCCTCCGCAACCGTGACCGCCGGGGCCAGCTCAGGTTTCAGATAGGAAATAATTAAAATATAGAGGACATAACAGCCCACCAGCACCAGACCCGGCCAGAGTGCTGCCTGGAAAAGATCGCCCACAGGCAGCTGGAAGACATCGCCTAAAATAATCAGGACAATGGAGGGCGGAATGATCTGGCCCAAGGTTCCGGAGGCACAGATGGTGCCGGTGGCAAGCTGTTTTGAATAGCCGTATTTAAGCATAACCGGCAGTGATATCACGCCCATGGCCACCACGGACGCACCAACTACCCCGGTTGAGGCGGCCAGCAGGGTACCAACAATGACAGTACTGATAGCGACCCCGCCCCGCACCTTGCCAAACAGCACCCCCATGGACTCCAACAGCCGTTCGGCCAGCTCTGATTTCTGCAAAACAATGCCCATCAGGATAAACAGGGGAACAGCCATCAAAATGGTGTTGGTCATGATGGAGTAAATACGAAACGGCATCATGGAAAACATGAGGAAAAACTCTTCGCCGACACCGGCAAAGGTAGGGTCGGGCAGCATCTCAATAAAGGCTGCAATAGCCCCGAACAGCATGGCCACGGCCCCAAAGGAAAAGGCCACCGGATAGCCCACGGTCAGCAGCACAAGGGCCGCAAAAAACATGATTATACCGGTCATTTGCTCTCCTCCCGGTATAAACGGATATTCTGGAGAATATAGCCGATCGCGCTGATAATCAGAAAACCAAAGGAGAGTGGAATCATTCCCTTGATCAGCCAGCGAAACGGCAGCCCACCGGGGTCTTCTGAAATTTCATGGGTGACAAACGCATCATGTACATATTCCAGCGAACCGAACAGAATGAGCAGGGCCAAAGGAATCAGGAAAAAGATGGTGCCGAAAATATTGACAACCGCCTTTTTACGGGGCGTAAAGTTGTCATAGAGAAAATCAACCCTGACATGGCCCTCGTCCTTTAAGGCAACCGAGATGCCAAATAAAAAAATAACTGCAAACAGATGCCATTCCATCTCCTGCATGCCCACCGAGGAGTTATGAAAGAGATAGCGCATCATAACGTCAAAGGAAACATTCAAGACCATGAGCAGGAGCAGAAACGAGGTTATCCTGCCCAGGACATTAACCATTCTTGCGATAATTTTCTCTACGGCTTCCATACCTTTTCCTGCAAAAAAAGGCCGCCCTGCCGGATGATACTCAGGCAGGGCGGCTAACGTACAACGGTAACTGTGGCTACATTGCTTAAAGAATATTCTTACTCAGCCACTTCCATACTGGTCTTGATGTAGTTGTAATCAGAGATAATGGTCCACTCGCGGGCTTTTTTCATAAAGGTACGCTGGGATTCCAGGATCTCCTTGAACTGCGGATCCTTGGCAGCATAACCGTCAAGCAGCTCGTCTGTGGCCTTTTTCATAGCCTTAAGCACAGGCTTGGGAAAATTCTTTACCTTGATGTTGGGGTAATCGGTTTTCATCTTCTGCCAGGCATTGGCGCTGGCTGCAAAGTTCTCATAGTACATATCAGCTGCTGCAGCCCGCATGGCGGTCTGGAGAATGGCCTGGTTTTCCGGAGAAAGCTTTTCATAGGCACGTTTGTTAATCAGAAACTGCATCTCAGAGGCCGGCTCATGCCAACCGGTGTAGTAATATGGGGCGATTTTATGAAAACCCATCTTGATATCCATGCCCGGGCCGACCCATTCAAGGGCATCAATGGTGCCGCGGTCAAGGGAGGTATACAACTCACCGGCAGGAATATTGGTTACATTGACTCCAAGCTTGGCCATGACTTCACCAGCAAGACCTGGAATACGCATTTTCAATCCCTTGAGATCGTCAAGAGAGTTAATCTCTTTCTTAAACCAGCCGCCCATCTGGACACCGGTGTTGCCGCCGGGGTAGTTGAGCACGTTAAACTTGTCATAGACCTGCTGCATGTACTTCATGCCGTCGTCATAATAAAACCAGGCATACTGCTCGGCCGTGGTCATACCAAAGGGGATGGTAGTGAAAAAGATGGTGCTGATGTCTTTACCCTTCCAGTAATACGATCCACTATGTCCCATCTGGTACTGACCGCCTTTGACCATATCCAGGATACCAAGCGGGGCCTTATGTTTCTCCTTACCCTCAACCTTGATGATGAACTTACCGCCGCTCATCTCTTTAACCATCTTGGCCAACATCTTGGGAGGTGAGGCCAGCGGGGTCAGGGTTGACGGCCAGGTCTCAGCCAGTTTCCATTTAACGACTTTCTCTGCCATGGCCGGTGTTGCCAACATGGCAACTGCGGCTGCGGCAAGCGCGATCTTTGCAGCAAATTTCATAACGACTCCTGTTTCAATTAAGTTTTCAAAACGGTTACAGATCAGGAAATAATATCTTTTCCTGATGAATAAATATTATTAACGACTTTTAATACGCTGACGATATTTTACAACAATTTTCCTGTATAAATTACTTATCCGGCGCTGTAAAATATTTTTTCGCAAGCTCCACCTCTTCCCTGGATCCGATAATCAGCGGAACCCGCTGGTGCAGATCCGTGGGCTCAATATCTAAAATATTGCGACCGTCATCGGTTATGGCCAGGCCACCGGCCTGTTCCACCACCATAGCCAGCGGGGCAGCCTCATACAACAGGCGCAGTTTACCTTCCGGTTTATCCGTGCTCTTTTTATCCCGGGCATAGAGAAACACACCGCCCTTGATCAGGTTACGATGAAAATCAGCCACCAGGGAACCGATATAGCGCAGGCTGTAAGAGCGCTCGCCGCTAAAGTCCATGTCCTTTAAGTGCTCAATATAGGCCCGGGTGTTGTCGTACCAGTATTTTGTATAGGCCTCGTTAACGCTGTAGTAAGGGGAACGTGCCGGGATTTTTATATCAGGATGGGACAGAAAAAACTCGCCCACGCTGGGATCCAGAGTAAAGCCATGCACCCCGTCTCCGGTGGTATAGACCAGCATGGTGCTGGAACCGTAGATCATGTATCCTGCCGCAACCAGATCTCGTCCCTTCTGGAGCAGGTCGTTCATAGTGCCCTGCTTGCCCCGGCTCTTACGATGGTGAATGGCAAAGATGGTGCCGATACTGACGTTGACATCAATGTTGGAGGAACCATCCAGCGGGTCAAAGGCCACGGTATATTTGCCCTCGTAGCCGTCAAGGACCGGGATAACTCCATCGTCCTCCTCAGAACCCATCACACAGATATATCCGCATTGCTCCATACGACGCTTAATGGTCTGGTTGGCAAACTCGTCAAGCTTCTGGACATCCTCACCCTGGATATTGGTCTTGCCTGACTGGCCTAAAATATCGGCAAGGCCTGCCATGTTGACCTCGGCACTGATAATCTTACCGGCCACAATGAGTTCATTCAAAAGACCGGTCAACTCACCGGTTGCCTCCGGATGCAGCATCTGGCTGTCCATGATCTGCCTGCTGACGGTTATCCCCTTACGCTTGGCCATTCTCCTCTCCTTTATCTTCGCTCATAATTACTGAGTGTGTCCAATATTTCAGGATGGTACTCACCTCAAAGATTTTTGTGGCTCTATATGAAACTCAGCTAAAAATATCATTTGCAGCAGTGCCAACTCACTGGTGCCTGGATCGGAGTCTACGCTACCTCCCGCCTTCGCGGGAATGACATATTGTACTAGCGGCGTCACTCCCGCGAAGGCGGGAGTCCAGAGGGTGTCAGCTGAGTTTCGTTAATAACCACTAAGATTTTGTACCACTAATCCTCAGGTATTCATACTGTAAACTCAGGTGTTTTACTTAAGACTCTTCCAGTTACGCACCAGATTCACCAGTGTACGAACTGCTATCCCGGAAGGCCCCTTGGGCACATAGCTCTTTTCAGTAAAATTCCAGGCCGTGCCGGCAATATCGAGATGGGCCCACGGGGTGTCACCGACAAATTCCTGCAGATACGCAGCTGCCGTAATAGTACCGCCGCCTTTACCGCCGATATTTCTGATATCAGCCACCTTAGACTCGATCTGTTTGGAATACTCCGGCCCAAGAGGCAGTCGCCACAGCGGTTCTCCGGCCCGGTCGCCTGCGGCCATGATCTGCTCAACCAAGGCATCATTGGTTGCAAGCAGGCCTGTCCGATGATGACCCAGTCCTACAATAACAGCGCCGGTCAGGGTTGCCAGATCCACCACCGCATCAGGTTTATAGGTTTTG
>CAZQKF010000046.1:0-9570 GCA_964593645.1 uncultured Desulfobulbus sp. | reverse complement strand
CCTTGGCGACAATCATTATCAATTGGAATATCAAAGGCTTCGGCAATTTCTAGGATACTATCTTTGCCGTCGGTTCTGATAGATAAACCAGATTTTTCAAATGAGATTTGATATCTGCCCTTATTTTCTAGAATTTTTTTCTTCAATTGCTGTTTTTTGTTATTTGATAACAGAAAATGGCGACAGCGCAACGGATTCTTTTAGCGCCATCTGGGTGCGAAGAACACGGTGCCTGGACAATGCCCGCTTTCTCCGCGCAGTGGAAGGACAGTCTATTGCCCGACAGCCTGGCTGCGGGCCGGTTTGGAAGTACCTCTGGGAGCATAACGTTTGCCGCGGCTGCCGGCGAGTCGGCAGGAACGCCTGCACATGGCGCAGACAATGGGGCTGGATAACTGTAGTCCGGATTTAAGGCAGATGGTATGATTTGCTCTTTTCATTCTTTCCTCCTGTTATTGTCTTATAGGGCAAACAATCAAGAAAATACATACCGTGATCACGGTATATGCGTATCTTTATCAGGGGAGAATAGGATATGAATGTGCTCTGCGGTGTTGTCTGAAACTTTGCCTGGTAGAAAAAGCAGCTTTCTTATTAAATTTACGGAAAATGACTTGCCTTTTGCTGCTCGCAGATGTAAAGATATTCGGTTCAAAGAATAAATTCGTGTAAGGAGAATATATCATGGCTCGTGTATGTGAAATTTGTGGAAAAGGACCGGCGACAGGCAATAATGTCAGCCATGCCCATAATAAGAACAGGCGTCGGTGGCTGCCCAACCTGCAGAAAGTCCGGACAGTAACCGACAGCGGCCGTACCGCACGTATCCGTGTATGTACCCGCTGCATTCGTTCCGGAGCAGTTGTCAAGCCTGCCTGATTTTTTGGGATCAGTTTCAGGGGCGTGGAGATTTCCATCTTCCGCCCCTTTTTTTTATGTTTTTCAGACTTGGAATATATGACAGGAGAATGTCATGGGTGAAGAAGAGATAAAATTTCTGTCTGTTGCAGAGGCGTCAGATATTGTTGCCGCCATTTCGGAAGAAGAGGATCTTGAGGATCCGAATCGCCGAATACTAACCGTGTACAATAAATCGGATAAGGAAATCTGCTGGTTTGATTACGATGAGGTGATGCGGGATGTCAAACCCGGCAAAGGGGATGATGCCAAGGAGATGGTCACCGAGTATATCCTGCAACGGATTCCTGACTGGGCTTTGGATATATAAAGCATTCCGGATGTAGTCGATGTTCGGTTACAGTATTCCCGCCGGCAGGGGAGAAACCTCCTCCCCACCCAGCACATAGCCCCCGTCAAGTCGGAGTGTTGTCCCGGTTATAAACGCGCCATTGTCGGCAAGAAAGAGTACGGCATCGGCTACCTCCTCCGGGGTGCCTGTTCGCCCTAGCAGGGTATGCTTCAGCAGCTTTTCCTGTGTCTTCGTATCAAGAAGCTTCCATCCTCGCGTTCCCGGCCCATGCCGACCTTCAATCAGACCGAGCATGAGTTCGTTGACCCGAATAGTTGGGGCACCGAGTCGTGCCCAGGTCTCGGTGAGTGCAGAAACTCCGCGGTTGGCCGCAGCATAACCGTCATTAAACATTTTGCCTGCAGGCCCGGATCGTCCTGTCAGGGCGGCAATTGAAGAAATATTTATTACCGATGCCTGTGCAGGTTTGCGCAGCAGGTCAAGGCATTGTTCAAAAACCAGCCATTTGGCGTGCAGGGTGGTGTCCATTTCCAGCTGCCACTGCTCCCGGTTCACCGGCTTATGGTAACTGCCGTGCACAATCGGCATGCCGCCCCGTTCAATATTGTTGACCAGCAGATGCAGGGTGCCGAATTTCTCTGTTATCTGCCGCACCATTTTCTCTATATCTTCCGGGGCACGCAGATCAGCCTGCAGGGTAATGTGGCCCATGTCCATGGCTGCAAATTCTTCTTCCATATCCCGGCAGGACTCAGGCCAGTCAAACCAGGGCAGGGCAAGGCGCATTCCGCGGCCTGCCAGTTTGCGGGCAATGGCCAGGCCGATGCTTCGGCTTGCACCGAGCACCAGACCGTTTTTTCCAGAAAGTGTCATGGGCAGTTGGTGTATACGTCTCGGCAGGCTGGTTTCCCAATCGGTGTGACGGGATAGTGATTGAACCTCGCTGCCATTTGATGATAGTATAGTAACTCTTCAGCTGCACCCCATATTTCGACAAGCAGCCCACCTCACATAGGCGGGCTATAGTTCGTTGGCCTGCTTGTCGAAATATGGAGCACATCTGAAGAGTTACTGATCGCAGATTATGCCGTCATTTTACTGTTGTCTGAATAGTTACATAGTATACTACGTTTGACGAGCAATAAAAGTCAACAACCCTTAGGGTAACTTCAAATATTTAGAGTACATCTTATGTATAAGCAACGTCTCATTCGTTTTCTGTTCACCTTGATTCTCTCTGTCTCTCTGTTGCTGTCAGGCTGCGCCGATCAGCAGCAGACGGCTGACAGCGCTGTCCCGGAAGCTGATTGTATTTCCAGAGGCTGGCCGCAGGACGAAAGTGATCTGCAGCCTGATCCCAGCCTGATTTTCGGTACCCTGGAAAACGGGCTGCGCTACGTCATCAAGCCCAATCATGAACCCAAAAACAGGGTGGGCATGTATCTGGATATACAGGCCGGTTCTCTACAGGAAACCGAAGATCAGCGGGGCCTGGCCCATTATCTCGAGCACATGCTCTTTAACGGTACCACGCATTATCCGCCAGGCACCCTGGTTGAGTATTTTCAGTCCATCGGCATGGGATTTGGGGCAGATACCAATGCCCATACCACTTATGACGAAACCGTTTATAAGCTCCTGCTGCCGGGTGGTGACAGTGAAACCATTGATACCGGGCTGGTCGTGATAGCGGATTATGCCCGGGGCGCGCTGCTGCTTGAAAAAGAGGTGGACAAGGAGCGCGGTATTATCCTTGCGGAAAAACGGGCCCGGGATTCCGCCCGCAGCCGGGTGTTCAAGGCCAGGATGAAATTTGTCTTTGCCGGAACCAGGATTGCCGAGCGTGATGTAATCGGTACCGATGCAACGCTTAAGAATGCCGACTCGCAGCTCCTCAGGGAGTACTATGACCGCTGGTATCGACCCGATAATATCATCCTGGTGGTTGTCGGAGATACAAACCCCAAACTGGTTGAAACGCTGATTAAAGAACGGTTTTCCAGTCTGCAGGCTGCTGATGTTCCTGTGGAATGTGCCAAGTTTGGCCAGGTTGCAGAAGGTGGAAAGGAAGCACTGTATGTGCATGAGCCCGACCTCGGCTACACCAACGTGACTATTGAAACCATCTGGAACAGTGAACCGCATCCGTACACCCGGGCAGAAGAGATTCGTCTCCTCAAGGAGTATATTGCCGGAAAAATGATGGATAACCGGCTGAAGCATCTTGTTAACAGCAAGGGAAGTGTGTTGACTCAGGCAAATTTTTATTCCGGACGGATCTTTAACCGGTTGAAGAACAGTTCCATGGATGCACGAACTGCCCCGGAACACTGGCAGCAGGCGCTGACTCTACTGGATACTACCCTGCGCCAGGCCCTGGTTTACGGATTTTCTGAGAGTGAGCTTGATCGGGTGAAAAAAGAACTGTTGACCCGTTTAAAGAAAGAGGTGCAGGTCGCGGGCAGCAGGGAGAGCAGCAAACTTGCAGACGGGCTCATCTACACGATCAATAAAAATGAAGTCTACCTGTCTCCGGCCCAGGAGCTCGCCCTGTACGAGCCGATTTTACAGGAAACCACACTTGACCAGGCTAATGCGGCCTTTCGCAGTCTGTGGCCTGAGCGTCGTCTGCTGGAGGTGACTGGAACTGTTGAGCTGCAGGGAGATGCACCTGAAGAGGAGATACTGAAAGCTTATCGGGAAGCTGAACAGCAGGAGATCGGCCCCTGGACAGCTGAGCAGACAGCTGTCTTTCCCTATCTACCCATGCCTGATCAGGCGTCGACAGTAGCTGAGCATACTGCCTACAGCGCAATTGGTGTGGATCAATACCGGTTTGCAAATGGTGTCATTGTTAATCTCAAACAGACCGACTTTGAACCCAACGAGGTGAATGTAGCGCTTATATTTGGTGAGGGCAAGCTGTCGGAACCAGCACCCGGACTCGGTATGTTTGCTGAAAGTGTTGTCCGGGAAAGCGGCCTGGGCGGGCTGACCAGGGAACAGCTTTCGGCTGCACTGGCGGCATACAGCAGTCGAGTATCCTTTCAGGCAGGGGAAGAATATTTTTCTCTACAGGGCAAGGGATTAACTGATGAAACGGAGTTACTCTTCCAGCTGGTTTCCACCTCTCTGCTTGATCCGGCCTTCAGACCTGCCGGCTTTCAGCGAACCAGAGATAAGATGCTCCAGATGTACGGCCAGCTTGAAAATACAGTGGAAGGGGTGATGCAGCTGCAGGGAGAACAGTTTTTGGCCGGTGGTAACCGGCGGTATGGTATGGCTCCCCTTGCCGATATGGAGCAGTTTACCTTGGCGCAGGTACAGCAATGGCTGGCTCCGATCATGCGGGATGCCGCCCTGGAGATTTCTGTGGTCGGTGATTTCGATCGTGATGAGGTGCTCCGGCTTGTCGGACTCTATTTCGGCGGACAACGAAAAAATGTCCCTGCAGCAGCAACTGGCAGCAGGATTGATTTTCCTGCAGGCAGGGAATTGGCCCTACCGGTCACGTCAGCCAGTGATCGAGCCCTGGTCACAGTTGCCTGGGCCACCGATGATTTTTGGGATATCTCCCGGACAAGGCGGATGAGTGTGCTTGCCTCTATTCTTGATGACCGGTTGCGCAAGCAGATCCGCGAGGAGCTGGGAGCAACCTATTCACCAGTGGTCTATAACAGGCCGAGCAAAGTTGATCCCGGCTTTGGTGTTTTGCGTGCTCAGATGATTGTGGCACCTGACCAGGCGGTAATGCTGACTGGAAAACTCAAAGAAATCGGTGCCGGGCTGGCTCGGGGCAAGGCGACTGTTGATGAACTTGAACGGGCTCTGGAACCGACGTTGACATCAATTCGAGATTTGGTCAGAAATAACCGGTACTGGCTTGGTTCGGTTCTGGTCGGATCAAGTCGCCACCCACAGCAGTTGAAGTGGCCGCTTACCATTCAGAAGGATTTTGCCGCAATCACAGTGGATGATATTTCTACCCTTGCGGCCGGGTTTCTGCAGCCGGAAAAGGCGGCCGAAGTTATTATCACACCGAAATGATCTGTCATTTTGTCAACTGTTTTGGGTATTATAGGATAGGGAGGGGATAATATGCCGTCGGAACCCGTACAGCAGTTTTTCTTTCCCTCGTTGACCAGGAAATTTGTTGTCAGGCTGCTTCTGGTCGGTCTGGTCAGTTATCTGGTTTTCGGGTATCTTCTCATCCCCCTGCGTATTCAGGGGAAGAGTATGGAGCCCACGTATCACGATGGTTCCTTTGCCTTTTGCTGGCGGCTTACATACCTGGTGTCGTCGCCCCGGCGTTTTGATGTAGTGGCTGTCCGCTATGCTGGGCACCGGGTGATGCTGCTCAAGCGAATTCTTGCCCTGGAGGGAGAAATCATTGAGTTTCGCAGCGGCGATCTGTATGTCAATGGTATACTTATACCGGAGCCGTATGTGAAAAATCATTCAAGCTGGGATCTGCCGCCAAGACGTGTTGCCCCTGGCAAGGTGTATATTGTGGGGGATAATCGCGGGACCATCATGGAACGTCACCGGTTCGGCCAGGTCAACATGAATAGGATAGTGGGAGGAGTAATTTTATGAGCAAACAGCAGTTATTTATTCTCTGCGGGATTGTAACGGTCGCCGTTGTAGCTGCAGTTTTGCTGCGCCCCTCGGATGAGAAAAAGATTTTGAAAAATTTAGGTCTTATGAGCGAGTACTGCACAACCGAGTCACAGGAGCCCGGTCTGACGACTCTGCAGAAAACCTCGTCAGCTGCCAAGCTCTGCACGGATCCCTGCAAAGTTCAGGTTGAGTCCTTTGGTGTTGACCGGGAGTTCAGTCGCAAGGAGATTGCCAACCATATCATGATGATGAAAAAAAGGTTGGTGGGCACGACCTTTACGTTCCAGGATATCAATTTTTCGTTTGTAGACAATAACAGGGCTGAGCTGACAACAACTCTGCGTCTTAACGGTAAAACAGTTGACGGTCGTTTTACCGACGCCTATGAATTACAGATTACAGCGGTTAAAGTTGAAGGAGACTGGCTGTTTTCTTCCTTCTCCGTGGTAGAATTTATGGAAAAATAAGTTGTTGATTTCTACGTCCTGAAAAGTTACCCCACGAGCCAGATTGCCATGTCTTGCGCATACTGCATGGTTCGGTCGGAGACACCCCCCAGAAGTCCTTTCTCAATTTCACGACCCCTGCGGCCGATGACGATGGTGCCGCAGTTATGTTTTTTGGCCTGCCGGATCAGGTCATGGCTTGCGTCAAGATCCAGATGGGGTGGAATCTGTGAGATATGCTGTTCGGGTATGCCGTTGTCTGTAAGTATTTTTGTATGGGCTCTATACAGGTGGTTGTCCATGTCCAGGTTTTGTGTGCACCATGGCTCACCCCATTGGGCATGAAACTGCTTAGCTGCTGCCGGCTTGCTTGAGCCGAATACAGAACTTGAGTGATACAGGCAGACTCCTGTGCCGGGGTTATTGTGCATGATAAAGGCAAGATGATCAGCCGCCAACAGAGATTCCGGCGTACTGTGGACGGCCAGCAGAAAACGGGTTGAATTGACCTCACCGTCAATGATCCAGAGCGGCACTTCATGACATTGGCTGATCAGATCGCCTGATACACTGCCCAGGAACATCTCGCCGACCTTCCCGACCCCGCGTCTGCCGACCAGCAAGCTGTCATACATTCCCTGGTTGGCAGTATGGTGGATAGTTGCTGCAAGAGAAGCAGATGATGATGCAACCGAAAATTCAACCTGTTCTTCTGCAAAGCCATTACGCAGCAGCCGGTCACGAGCGTCTTTAAGGTATCGTTTAGCCCTGGCTTTTTTGAGGTCGGTTGCCGGAGTGTCTGCACGCAGGGGATCAACGTCCAGCATCCAGTTTTGATCGCTGCTGCCGGCAGAAACAACACCGAGCAGGTGAATGCTGAGTTCTGCATCATTGGAAAACAGCCTAATCAGGTAATCAAGACTGTTGGAGCTAAAGACGGAACCGTCAACAGCAGTAAGTATTTTTTTCTTCACGGTAAACTCCTGATTAGAAGGCTTTGATTTATTGTTTAATAATAGGGCAGGGGCACGAAAAGGAGAAGAAAAAAATGCAGCAAACATTCAGATCAGGCCAGAGCATTTAAGCCTTGGGCTGGTGGTTTCTGCAGAAGTAGTGCTGCCGGTAGGCGCATGCCCTGTCAGATTGCTGCGAGAATAAGGGTGATCTTGGCCTCGATCTCTCGGGATGAGTAGTTATGGTCAACCATTTTTTTTCTGTATTGCAGCAGCATCTCTTCAGCACGGCCGCTCTCACCGTTTTTTGTATACAGTTTATAGAGCAGTTCAGTACAAGATTTCCGGGAAAGCGGGCTGGAGTTCGGCGCATGCCTCGGTATGAAGAACATCGGAAAGCCGTGTGCGGGAAAACCCGCATGAACGGTTTGATGAGGGAGCATTGAAGAAAGATAGTACTCAGGAACACGTAGTAGCTGCGTGCAGGGAGGCGTCAGTCCAAGGGCCGGAGACAACTGTCAGAATCAGTGCTCTACTTTACCCGTTTTTGCCATCGAGAGATTTGCCTTTTGCTTTCACAGCCTGTCAACAGATTGCATTTGCGGAGTAAATTTGCCGGTTAACTTGAGGAGGCTCAAAAGTAGTAGGGGAACTGGTGGCGGGCTGCGCGGATGGGGGAGGAGAGGACGTTGCCAACCAGGAGAGCGAGTACCACCTGGTTGTAGTCCATGCTGCCATCCTGAAGCAGAGCGCCTGCAGCGGCCAGGCCTGCTGTAGATTCGGCGGCTACCATAGATAAGGCCTTGGGCGAGAGCCAGGTGAGGAGGTTTGCCACGAATTCTTTCAGGATGTTAAACAGTCCGGCCCGGTCCAGGAAAAAGAACAGGATGTAGATAGGAACGGTGAATTTAGCTATTTTCTTGATTCTTCGTTTAAAGCATTTGACTGTTCGTTTCCATGCGTCCTGTACGGATCTTTTGTTTGGCATAAAAATCGCTGCCGTTCCTTGAATGTTTTGCCGGCTCATTAACTGCTCCAACTCAACCTGCTGATGTCTCTCACCTGTAAAAGAGTCTTAAGGAAAACCTTATAGTGATTGGGAAGGGATCGTTTCTTAAGCGTTGTAACGTAAAAAGACCGTTTCAAGGTCATCCCCTCAATCTCTATCACCTTTAATTTCCCATACTCGAGCTCATCACGAATTGAAATACGGGAGAGGATGGAAACTCCAAGATCCTCTTTTATAGCCTCTTTTATGGCTGCGTTTGAGCCAAGAACGGCGGCGGTATTCAGCTGCCCGATTTCAAGGCCGTTTCTAAACCCAAATTCCTCCATGGATTTTCGGGTTCCCGACCCGTTCTCCCTGAGCAGAAAAGGAAGTTCAACCAACTTCTGTAACGAAATTTTGCTGCATATTTTTTTCCCTCCGGCTGCAGCCAGAACCAGTTCATCTTCAACAAAAGGGTAAAAATTAAGATTGTTAGAAATGATTTTTGTGCCGACAATCCCGATGAGCAGGTCGTGGTTCAGCACTGCATCGATCACCTCCCCGGAATCTGAGATTCGTATTTCAAAAGATATCTCCGGATGGCAGCCCTTAAAGTCTGTGGCAATATGGGGCAGGATATAGGCACCAGGGATGGTACTTGCGCCCACGGTGAGCTCACCTGAAACATTTTGGTCTTCCTGAAGCAGTTCTTCCTCAATATTTTTGATATCTGCAAGAATGGCCAGAGCCTTCGGGTAGAGTATTTCTGCCTTCCTGGTTGGCTTAATGGTTCGGCCCAGGCGGTCAAACAGCTTGCATCCAAGCCTCTTCTCCAAGGTTTTAATCTGCTCGCTCACCGTCGGTTGACTGGTGGAGAGCAGTTCAGCCGCCTTGGTAAAACTGCTGCTCTTATATACAGTGACGAATATTTTGAGTTGTCGCGTTTCTATTGTGTATACCTTTCTTTCTCGCCTGACAGTTCTCCGGCTGATATTATTGTTAAATCTGATTACCCATAAAACACAGTTATCAAGGGATCCCATCGTTGAAACAATAAAAAGATAAAAAGCTTCCATTACATTTGACCGCACCGGTAATTAAAAACTGGTGATCACAAGCGATGTTATCCCTGGATCCGGCCAGACTGCATTGTATGCGTCATCGATTTCTAAAGGAAAACATGAGAAGGGGCTACGATGTGGTATTGTTTATCCTTGACAGTCTTTCGATACGCTATATTATAAGAATATACTATGAGGAAATATTAATTGATAGAATATTCTTATAAAAGGAGACGTTTCATGCAGATCTTTAAAAAGAAAACATTAACCGGCCTTGCCCGCACCTGCGGCT
>CAZQKF010000045.1:0-9589 GCA_964593645.1 uncultured Desulfobulbus sp. | reverse complement strand
AAAGGTGTTGAAAAGAATCAATAAACATTCAGAAAAAACAATGACATAAAGCATATGTGGTGTGAAAATGCGGTCAGACCTCAATTACCACTTCTGACGACAGTTTAATTTTACTCTAACCCTTTTTAATATTTTCTCATGTGGAAAGATTATCTCTTCCGGCATGCTGAAACTCCAAACTCTAGTACAAGGAGTAAACATAGTGCAATTTCTCACTCACCCCATTCGTTGTGTTACTTCTGTTGTTTGCAAAAGAATTTGTGCTCTAGCAGTCCTTCTGGTCCTGCTTTCCTTCGGCCCGGCGTCTGCGGCTAAAGTAGCGGTTTACGCGGGGAGCGGTGCCAATTCCGAAATAATACTGGCCCTTTTCCGGGCAGTTGTTGCCACAGGCAACACAGTATATGGAATCAGTCTTGATGATCTTGAGCAGGGACGACTGACAAGCACTCACTTTGATGTTCTTATTCTGCCGCCCGGCCAGGACGGATCTTCAGCCTGGTACCAGGATCCCAATTATGGTTTGGGGTCAACTGCAGTGGTTTCAACAATACAAAATTTTGTCTCAACCGGCGGCGGGTTTATCGGCATTGAAGCGGGCGCCGGCTATGGCACTGCTATAGGACTGTATACTGGTCCATATACTCCCACGATCGCTGACCCAAACAACTCGATCGAAGGTGTGTATCCATATTCTCTGGCTTCTGATTTTGGCACAGGATCACAGCATTTATATATCTCCGCAACAGGCGGATGGTTTCCAACTCCTGCGACAGGTGTGACAGTCCTGACGAACGGATACGGTTCTACCAGCGCTGTAAAAGTCAGCTACGGAAACGGCCGGGTAATTCTGAGTGCCCCCAACCCAACCCTACGGGGTGACAGTGACCTTGACTGGACTAGGTGGGATAACTGGGTACTGAACGGTACCCATCCAAATTCTTTAGGCGCATGGCAGCTGTTCGGCAGAATGATTAACTGGGCGGACACAGGCAGTGCCGCAGAACCTGTCATTTCAGCTGAAAACCCTGCCGGTAAACATGTTGCTGTAGTTTCCTCATACATTTACACTACCTCCGGCTACGGCGGGGCATGGCCGGGACTGCTGCCGGCTGTCGGCAGGGTAGTGGAAGACAGCGGCCATATTCCACTTTCCATCCGCTTTAAAGATATTATCGACGACAGGCTGACGCTTGCGAACTTTGATGCCGTTGTCTTTCCCGGGGGCAATGCGGCGGGATATTATACAGGCTTATCCGGATCAGAAGATAAAATCCGTAATTATGTCAGAAGCGGCGGCTGTTATCTTGGAATCTGCGCCGGTTCATTTTATGCCTCCTCTTCGATTATCTGGAAAGGCACGGAGTATGATTATCCCCTTGACCTGTTTTCCGGTCAAGACATCGGCCCAATTCATGACCTGTCTAAAGATCCCAGCGGCACCGACTGGACTTATTATACCCTCACCCCAATCAGCATCAACGATGACGTTCTTGGGAACATCGGCACCCAACGGCAGTTTTATTTCGGCGGCGGATACAAAACCACTGCTGTCGGGGTTACCCCGGTGGCACTCTACGCGGACCCGGCCAGTTCATCAAACGGGGCAACAGATGCAATCCGCTTTTCCTACGGACAAGGGCGGGTATTATTAACAGGTGCCCACCCTGAAGTTCGTTCCGGCAGTGATACGGACTGGCTGTTCTGGGATAACTATTATCATAAGAGCAGTACCGAGCTGAACAATCCGGATAATCCCTGGCTCTTTGTCAATGCTGTTTTCAACAAGTGGTTTTTTCCAGTTCCGGTCACAAAAAACATTGCTCTGACTTGGCTGCAGCTGCTGCTTGGTCAACCTTAACATCGACAATGCATGAATCTGTCACGTTCAACAGCCGTCTGTATTGGACAGGGATCAACTCGTAAATCGAAAATATTTTTTCAAATCTTTCTCTGCCCTTGTCATTACCACTCCGTCGACATCACGGGAAAAATATCAGTTACTTCAAAGCATCCAAAACTCTTATGCACGATGTCGCCACCCTGAAAAAGATCTTTGTTGATGGCACGATCGCGGTTGAGTCATATCTTGCTGAATTTTTACTACTCAGCAGCAAAAAACATTTGCTTGAAAAGAAGAAGGTCCGCGGGAATTATTCTTCGGGAGTTCTCTTCAGTTCACTAACCATTTCAGAAGACGGTAATTTAATCGCAATTTAAAGTAGATAGCCATTGCTTGACGGCTATGCGCTTCACTCCGCATTGCAGCTTAGAGTGGTAGAACAACTGCTTTGGCAGGTGGGCAGCCGGGCAGGCTATGACCATATTCTTCTTATTTTCAAAGCGGCTGTTACCGGTAAAAAACACAGTGAACTGCACTTGATAAAAGATCTCAGGGTGGGGATATTTTGCGATTATCTTGAATTTTCCCATCCTGTTTGGCCGTAAACCCTGGCGTGGAAGCCTGGAGGGAACAGAAAAACAGTAAATCATATAAGGTGCCGGGCCTGCAGGTCGTAGACATAATCTACCTCCAGCGGAGCAAAACCTCCGCTTAAAAGAATCAAACCCATCCCTTTGAGTGGTAGGAATTTTCCGCGATAGCGGTTCAGTTCAACACAATATTTCGATATCAAATTATCTGGAAATACAGTTACTCAACAAACACAATTCAATGCAGATGTCCGCCGGTGCTGGACATGGTCAGGCTGCCGTTTTTCACCCCACGCAAGGCAATCAACCCTTCTGCCAGTTCCCGAACCTGGGAGGCCTTGCCCTTGACAATGGTGACTTCCAGGCAGTTATGATGTTCCATGTGAACATGGGTGGTTGAGGTAATCAGCTGATAATAACGGTGCTGCAGATCCGTGATCCGTTCCTGGAGCTGGGACTGATGATGGTTGTACACCAGGGTCACCACCCCGACCACTTCGCTATCCTGAGCCCACTCTTCGTTGACAAGTTCCCGGCGAATGAGATCCCGTACCGCCTCGGATCGGTTAGAGTAGCTGTGGCTGCTAATGGAGTCATCAAATTTTTCCAGCAGGTCTTCTTCCAGAGAAACAGAAAATCGTTTGAGCATAGCGTTTACGTCTCTTCTTCCAGTTCTTTGAGCCTGTCCAGAGTAGACTGCGCTTCATCCTTCATAGATTG
This sequence comes from uncultured Desulfobulbus sp., assembly GCA_964593645.1. Classification (GTDB taxonomy): domain Bacteria; phylum Desulfobacterota; class Desulfobulbia; order Desulfobulbales; family Desulfobulbaceae; genus Desulfobulbus_C. The sequence goes on along the minus strand of CAZQKF010000045.1, from coordinate 6,439 downwards.
CGACAGAGACTTACTCTTAGTAGACTGCTTTAAATACTGCTTGGCAAATTTCATCCGGCCCTCGTACAGATAATACTTGGCCAGGTAAAAATTACTGATCGCCTGTTGTCCCTGGTCAGCCTTTAAGCGACCGAGTTCATAGTAGAGACGTGAATATTCGGGCATGACTTTTGCCACTTCTTTATACATTCGTTCGGCCTCGACAAAATCACCTTTTTTTTCCACAGCCTGGGCCAACCGGAAAGCGGCATACATGTCTCCCCTGTCCCGTTTGTAGACCTGGCGCAGGATAGGCAGGGCCTGATCGACCTTACCCGCTTCCATGTACAAAGTGGCCAGGTCAACGTTAAGAATATCTTTACGGGGATATTTTTTGCGGACCAGGTCAAGCTGCTTAATAGCCTCTATAAAATTCGTATCTCGGGCATTGAGCAGAGCCATGCCGTAATGGGCCATGGTCACCTGCTCCGGATCTCTGCCCGAGGCCAGAGTGTTGGCACAGTACACCCGCAGCTGTTCCGGTTCAATGGACTGGCTCAACACCCGGTATTTAAATCTGAGGAAAGCAAAGTTATCCGTTTTCTTGTAATATCCGGGGGCGGAGTGGTCTATGTTGGAGAGCGACTGAACATAATCCAGACGCACTTCGGGATTGGGATGGGTCAACAGGTAAGCCGGGAGTTTATTGGTTCGGTAACGGCTGATCCTGCGCATGGTTTTGAGCATACCCTCCATGGATTTTGGGTTGCGATGCATGGCCTTCATCCAGTCGTAGGAAAGACGATCCGCCTGTTCCTCATCCTGTCTGGAAAAGCTCAGCCTGATCGCCTCGTTTGCAGCAAGGGAGCCAGTGAGTAATCCCTGGGCCAAGGCAGCATTGCCCAAGGCCAGGCTGGCAAGGCCAAGCAGCAAAGTGGCAGCGGTAACCTTACCCTGTTTACTCATTCGGTGTGCAATATGCCGACTGACCACATGCCCGATTTCATGGGCAAGCACGCTGAGCAGTTCGTCTTCATTTTTCATGGTCTTGATCAGACCGGTATAGAAAAAAATCAGCCCGGACGGGGCGGCAAAGGCGTTGAACTGGTTACTCTTCACCACAAAAAAATGATAGTCAAAATACTGCGGCCCGGCAACTTCAAGAACAGAGTGGCCCAGGTCGTTAATGTACTGTGAAATATCAGGATCATCCAGCACCTTAAACTCGGAGCGGATGGTATAGAGCAGCTGCTCACCGATCATGCGCTCCTCGCCGATGCTGAATGCCTGCGTTTGCACAGGCAGCAGCAGTTGGCCGATAATCAACATCCCGAGCCCGACCGTGACAACCAACCTTCGGCACTGCATCAATATCCATTTATCCATAGATGACCACAACGCTAAATTATACATTCAGTTATCGCTCCCCGTAAACGCTTACAGCCATATTGTATGGAGCTTGATGGATCAAGGTACTCTAAAGGTAAACAGTGGAACACCGGTTGTAAACCTGTCATCCCGTGGCCCCGGCAAATTTCTTCTCCAACAGGCTCACGCCCATGGATGCGGGCAGGGTCAGCAACAGGTACATGACTGCAATCGTCACCCAGACCTCAATGGTTAAATAGGTCGAGGCCATCAGCTGGGTTCCCTGGTAGGAGAGTTCCTGAATGGAAATGACCGAGACAATGGCTGAATCCTTGACCAGGGAGATAAACTGACCAGCCAGGGTCGGCAATACCTGATGCATGGCCTGAGGCAGGATAATATAACGCAGGGCATGACCTCGTGTAAGGCCCAGGGCGTGCGAGGCCTCCCATTGCTGCTGCTCCACGCCCTGGATGCCTGCCCGAATAATCTCGGTGAGATACGCGCCCTCAAATAGGGCCAGGGTAAGAGTTGCCGCCAGAAATGCAGACAGCTGATCAGGCTTGCAGAAGAGCAGTCCAAGAACGTAACGGGTGCGCGGTCCGGCCTCTCTGACCAGATCATCAATGCCCAGCAACAATGCCAGCTGATCGGCTAAAAAAAAATAAAATATAAAGATTAGAACCAGGGGTGGCAGATTCCGCATCAGTTCAACATAACAGCGGGCCACCATTCGCCAAAATAAACTGCTGCCGGTTCGGGCAAGAGCCATGACCAGCCCGAAAGCCAGGGCCAGGGCTCCGGCCCAGAAGCTCAGACGAATAGTCGTAAACAGCCCCTGCAGTAGATAATTAGCAACCCACCTGCCCGACTCATCGTCATAGCGCAGGATAAACTGGGGGATAACCGCCCAGTTCCAAGTGTAGTGGAGGCCGACCGTCACCCGGTACCCGACAAAGCCAAGAGCAGCTGCCAGCAGAGTAAGCAGCGCCGTATCCAGCAGCAACGATGAGCGCCTGGTTCTGATCATGGGTTAATCTTGTCTCTGTTCAACAGGAAACACTATTACTGAACAAGATCCTTCCATTCCCGACCCAGAAACCAGTACGCGTACCGTTCTTCGATCCAGCCCCTGGCCTTAACCATCTCGATCCAGTTGTTGAAAAAATTCACAGTATCAAAGTCGCCCTTACGAACACCAAAGGCAATGGGCTCTTTCATCATCTGCTCATTATAGGAAACCAGCAGCTTGGGATTGTCGGCAGCCATGTGCGCCGGCAACGGCTGTGAGGCAACCATGGCATTGACGCGCCCGTTACGCACTTCCTGCACTGCTGCCGGTTCGTCATCAAAGAGCCGCAGCTTGGCCTTGGGAAATTTTTTCTTTGCTGCAAGCGCGGAGGTCGATCCAAGACGAGCCGCCAGGGTAACATCGGGGCTGTTGAAATCAGCCAGAGCAAATCCTTTACTTTTTTCAATGTTGGCCAGTATGCCCTGGCTGGAATAGTAATAGGGGTTTGTAAAGTTGATCTTCATGTTCCGCTGTGGGGTCACGCTCATTCCGCCGATAATGACATCAAACTTGCCCGCCAGCAGGGCCGGAATAATGCCTGACCATTTGGTGGGGACAAACTCAATTTTAACGCCCATATCCTTGGCCAGCTGTCGGGCAACGTCGATCTCAAAACCAATCAACTCCCCTTTTTTATCCTTCATGGCCCAGGGCACAAACACATCCATGCCCACCCGAAGCGTGCCGCGCCGGGTTATCTGGTCTATGGCGCTCTCCTTAACAAGTTTCTGCTGCAGTTCACCGCCTGCTGCAGGCCCTGCCGCAAAAAGCATGACGACAACAATAAGTCCGAGTATCAACTTCTTCCAAAGCATTGGGTTCTCCCTGGTGTATGTATTGGTAAAAAATAGTCTCAGACCATATAGGCTGAAACGAACAGCAATCAAAATGGTTACAGATAATCTCAGAGAATCTGGTCCAGGAACCGCCGTGTTCGTTCCTGTTCCGGGGCATCAAAAAATTGTGCAGTCTTCCCCTGTTCGATAATACGGCCGTGTTCCATGAAAATAATCCAGTCGCTGACCTCACGGGCAAATCCCATCTCATGGGTCACCACCACCATGGTCATTCCTTCCCGGGCAAGATCCATCATCACCTCCAACACCTCACCGATCATTTCAGGATCAAGGGCGCTGGTGGCCTCGTCAAACAGCATGACCCGGGGATTCATGGCCAGGGCCCGGGCAATGGCCACCCGCTGCTGCTGGCCACCGGAGAGCGCGGCCGGAAAGGAATCCGCCTTTTCCGCCATGCCGACCTTTGCCAGCAGATCCATGGTCGTGGCCAGGGCCTGCCGGCGACTTTTTTTACGAACCAGTCGCTGGGCCAGGTTGATATTGTCAGCCACGTTCATGTGAGGAAACAGATTAAAGGACTGGAACACCATTCCCACTTCACGCCGGATCTCCAGTCGATGCTTTTCATCATCATCCAGGGGAATCGAATCTACAATAATAGTGCCGGAATCAATCTCCTCCAATCCGTTCAAACAGCGCAGAAAAGTGGATTTGCCCGACCCGGACGGCCCAATAACCACCAGTACTTCCCCTTTGTCCACCCGGGTGGAAAAATCAGCCAGAGCAGGAATCGGGCCGGGATAGGTCTTATTGATGTTTTGGACATCAATGATAAGCTCTTTATCAGGATTACCCACAGATCTCATGCGTACTTGACCTGTTGCCGGGAACGTTTTTCAAGCAGGGTAACAACCAGGGAAAGGCTTAGGGTTATGGCCAGATACACGGCTGCAACAGTGAACCATATTTCAAAGGTAAGGAACGTTTCTGCAATGATGGTTCTTCCCTGCATAGTAAGATCATACACGGCAATAGTACTGACCAGAGCCGAGTCTTTAATCAGTGAAACAGCCTGGCCGGTCAAAGGCGGCAGAATCCGCTGCAGGGCCTGGGGCAGAATTATGGTGCGGTAGGTATCAAAAGAAGAAAGCCCAAGGCTGTGGGCAGCTTCCCACTGGCCCTGATGGATGGAGACGATTCCAGCCCGGAAGATCTCTGAGGCATAGGCGCCTTCAAACAGGCTGAGCGCCACCACTGCTGCTGCAAACCGCTCCAGGTCAAAGATAGGTGCCAACACAAAGTAGAGGAAAAAAATCTGCACCAGCAGCGGTGTATTGCGAATCACCTCAAGGTAGACACGGGCAATACTGCGGCCTACCAGAGATCCGGATAAGCGCAGCAGGGCAGTGAGTAGTCCGATCACCGAAGCCAGCACCAGGCTGTAGACGGTAATTTCCAGGGTCACCCACAGCCCATCCAGCAGGGGCCCGGCAGTGAAGACCCCGTCTTTAACGGTAAACAGGTATTTGGGTACCTGGTACCATTGCCAGTTATAGCCGACCCGGCTGCTGCCGCGCATGATCAGCCATCCCGAGGCCGCCACCAACAGCACAAACTTGACGATATCAATAATAGTTGAATATTTCTTCGACTTTTGAATGATATTCATCTTTGCATCGTATCTAATTTTCAAATCATCATCAAGCAGGAAGTAAAGAAAACCGAAGTCCCTGTGGATTTCTTGAGTTCTTCACTTATTTTTCTTATTGAAACAGACCCTATTGGTGATATAATAAATTATGGTATAGTTGAAAATCATTCTATTGTTCAGCGGACGCCGACCAACTCTTGCCGTGAAATTCCAGCCGGACAGGTACTGGAAGCATGGATTTGATTCGCTTTAAAATTATTGCCTTTATCACCATCTTTCTCACAGGAGTATACGGCGGTTTTTTTGCCCAATACCTTGCCGGCGGCAAACGAAGTGAGTTTTATTTTTCCTGCGGCAACTCATTTGCGGGCGGTATTTTCCTGTATATTGCCCTGATTGATATCCTGAATGAAGAATTCAGTGCTTCAACAAGTCACCTGCTCTTTAAATTTATCCTGGTTCTTGCCGGTTTCGGTATTATGGCTCTGGTAGCAATATGGACGTGACCAGCAATACAAAAACAGCAATGATTTACTCTTAGAGATTACAATGAAAAAAATTGCCGGCATGTTTGCCTGGGTTCTGCTGTCTGCTACCTGTTTTCCCCTGTTCCCTGCCCACGCCGAGGACGACAGCCTTTTCCAATATTCCACCATCAACAGCCTGCTGGATGGTTATTACGACGGAGACCTCAATTTTTCTACCCTGGCCGCTCATGGTGACCTGGGCCTGGGTACGCTTAATCATCTTGACGGTGAAATGATCGGACTTGACGGTCAATTCTACCAGGTTAAAACCGACGGCAATGCCTACCCGATTGACAGCAGCAAATTTACCCCCTTTGCCGTTGTCACCCATTTTGACGTGGATCAGTCTCTCCCCTTGCCCTCAGCCCTGGATTATCCCGGCCTACAGAAAGCATTACGGCAGCTGATCACTAATAAAAATCATTTTTATGCCTTTCGCATCCGAGGAAATTTCAGCAAACTCACTGTTCGCTCTGTTCCAGCCCAGACCCGGCCTTATCAACCCCTTGCTGATGTCATTAAAAACCAGGTGAAATTTGAGTACACTGATCAACAGGGCACCTTGGTCGGCTTCTACACACCTGAGTATATGCGTGGCCTGAATGTCCCGGGGTTTCACTTCCATTTTCTCAATCAGGAGCACAGCCGTGGAGGACATGTGCTGGCACTTGCAACAAATACAGGTCTGATAGAAATTGATGAAATCCATGAAATCATGATGGCCCTGCCCGAAGCGCACTCTTTTGCAGAACTCGACCTTACAAAAAACCGGGACAAAGCTCTGCATAAGGTAGAAAAAAATACTTCATCCCACTGAACTAACCAGCATGACTGGATCAGATTTGCCAGCCACAACGAACAATGAAAATGTGTTGTTTCGGCATGGCAAGCCCAGCTCTATGAGGCATTGTCATATAAATTTCCAACCGGAGATACCGATAACTAATGAACACAAACAAACCAAACCATCTGCTGCGCAACACCATCGGAGGCATCTTCGGCAACATTCTGGAATGGTACGATTTTGCCGTGTTTGGATTCCTGG
>CAZQKF010000044.1:0-9609 GCA_964593645.1 uncultured Desulfobulbus sp. | reverse complement strand
GCCCTCCCCCTGTACCTCTATGTCCACTGCATCCACAAGCACCTGTTTACCTGGATCAACGATGTACCTGGCCTCCCAGCCATCATCAGTGTCAGCAAGCGTACCGTCGACCTTGACTACGTAGTATCCGAACGGAGCCAGGGCCTTGGCAATTTCTCCAGAAGCCTGGTTGTGCAGTCTGCGAATTTCGCGGGCAGAGATATCCGGATTTTTTTGCTGCAGGCCGATCTTTAAACGGGCCATGACGTTGGCGTACAGTTTGCCTTTAATCCCGGTAACCGAAACGGATAAATCGGCAGCCAGGCCTACCTGGGGCAACAGGAGCAGGACAAAACAGAGGAGTATAAAAATAGGATTGCTGGTGCGCATCGGTTTTTTCGCAACGCTTACTCAGCAGCCTTTTCCGCTGCAAAGACAGGCGTAAAAATTTTCCGGGACAAAGGCGAGGTCAAAATGGCCTTTGCCATTGGCCATCAATTGGTCAAGAGTGGGCGCTGCGGCATCAAGTAATACATCCAGATAGAGTCGGCCACCCATTGTTATCTCCGGCTTGATGCGGCGGGCGACAATACCAAGATCAAGACCGTTAACAGTGGCGGCAAGGTGTATTTCGGAATTCTCTGCTGTGGGATAATAGGAAAACCTGGTTTCGACAGTGCCGTCTGCAAGTGTAAGTTCCAGGGGATTAATGGCAAACCGGCCGTCCTCCAGGCTGACATCAAGGCGTCCTTTGCCCAACACATCCTTACCCGACATAACCTTGTTCATCTTGAGTTGAAGGTATGCATTGGCCTTTGCCAGGGCTTCAGGAGAAAGAAGGGAGGCTGAAAAGAATCCATTTGAACACTTTTCCCGGACGTACCATGGTCACCCTCCTGACGGGGATAGATGTACTGGTTGACTGCGCTTTTTGCCGGATCGTAAAAGACGTTCGACAATAATGATTCCAGCCACAGTAAACAGGCCGGCAAAGAGTATCTGAGCTATACGCAGGTAAAAATTGGTGCTGGCACTAGCCTCGGGCATGGTGGAGGTGCCAAGCAGGACAAGAAAGGTGATCAGGCCGGAAACATAGGCTTTGGCCATGGGAGTGCCGCCAAATATTTTCCTGCTGAACAGCAGGACGGTACAGAGGGTAATGGCCGTGAGAAAGGCAAGGGTAGGGGCTGCCACCAGCAGGTTGTAAACAATAATGATGGCAATACCGCCCATGAGGCAGGTCAGCGCCTTAATCTTCATGGACTGCAGCGAGGCATTGGCTGAGGGAGATCCGGCCATAAGGCAGATCTGCATCATGGCATAGGCATAGGAGCCGAGATTAAAGGAAAAAAAGATGATCACCGCACTCAGCGCGACAACTGTGCTGACCAGGGCCAGCCGAGCCCGTTCTTTTCCGGCCGGCACAGGAGGGGGCTCAGGCTTTTTGCCGTTGCTTGCGGCAGCCGCCGGAGCCGGCCTGCCGGGGATCAGACGGTGAAACAGCCAGGCAAAGAACAGTCCGATCCCCATGTTGATGAGCATGGACCAGGCAATAATGTGGGGCAGGATGGCACCAGACAGTCCCATAATGGGGACAATGGTGATACCAATGGTCATAAACATTGCAGCCATAGGCGGTGCAGCCGGGGTGTCGTTATAGTAGATGAAGAAAAAAACCAGGCCGTAGACCGGGACACAGAGCAGGGGAAACTTGAGAAAGTATTCACTGATAACCAGGCCGATGAGCAGGGATACGGCTAACATGAGCAGCAGAAGCACTGCTTTTTTCCAACCGATCCAGACGGGAAACACCAGAAAGACTGCAGCAAAGATCGGGGCAATAAAGTTCAGAGCCCAGCCAACGCCGTAACTGACGGCTACGGTCGTTGTCAGGCCGAGTGTGAGACGTAAAATGGCGGTGGACTGCTGGTTCATGACTGGTTATCCCTGCTGGCTGCTGCACTGAGCTGCTGCCGGTACTGTCTGCTTATCATCCGATTCCCAATTGTAACAGTTCACCACCATGCTCCCCTCTATACTCTCGCTACTTCCTGTAAAAGTTCAGCAGTGCGTCAGACGTACGTGATCACGACGGGTCATCTATAGGCAGCCTATGTGACCAGTCGTGAGCGCATGCAGATGGCGTGCTGCTGCACTTTTACCCTGTTAATACAGGTTGGACAGCAGGCTGATCATCCGTATCCACAGACAGCCGAGGGGATTGAGTACGGGATGTTTGCCTGTATAGACAATGACGTTCACCTGGCCGCCTGCCCGCAGCCTGCCCCTGGCCTGGGAGATATCAGTGAAGCTGATCAAAACCGGCATGTACTGGGCCTGCCTGAGCCAGCCCTGGCTCGGCTGAACTGCTGCCAACCCCCCAAGACTGTTGCCGGAGTTGTCTGAAACACCATAGCCGACGCTCATCACCTCACCTTTAAAAATACGTCCGGGTGCCGCATCAAGGACCAGTTCCACGGGATTTCCCTTGCCGATATTGACAAGACAGTTCTCACGCATATCCGCCTGTACCCAGATAAACTTTGTGGCAATAAAGGTCATGATCGGAGCGCCGACTGCGGCATACTGGCCGACATCAACAATCAGGTTGGTGATAATACCATTGGAAGGCGCTCGAATAGAGCTTCGATGCAGATCAAGCTGGGCAGTCTCAAGTGCCACCAGGGCAGACCTGACCCGTGCGTTATCCCGGCCGGTATTACCCAGGTTGGATTTTGCCTTTTCCAGTTCCGAGCGGGCACTGGCCAGGCGGGCCTTTTTAGCGGCAATGGACGAGCGGGCATCATCGGCCCGGGACAACGAGGCCGCACCTTTTTTGGAGAGTTTAATGATGCGTTCGCCCTTGACCTGGGCATTATGAAGATTGGCCTCGGCCTCGGCAACTTTTGCCTGGGCAACGCTTACTGCGGCAACATCGGCACCGGTCGACTGGCTTGCCTGCTGGAGATCGGCCTGGGCACGGCGCACGGCAAGTTCATACTTTGCCGAGTCGATAACTGCCAGCACCTGACCGGCTGTGACATGCTGGTTGTTGCTGACGTTCACCCTGGTCAGAGGACCGGCAACCTGGGGCACAATGGGTACAACAAAGGCCTCCACCCGGCCGTTACTGGTATAGGGTGTATACTTATCCGCTAAGACATGACCGATAAACAAGACGATGCAGAGCGTGACAACAACTCCTGTCCACAGCTTAACCGGATCTCGTTTTGCCTTCTCTTCCAAGGGATTGGCATCTTCTTTCTCCGATCCATCAGCAGAGCTATCCGTACCAGTATCCGGTATTTTTTGATCAGTCATGTAGTATTCCGATTATTCAGGGGGGATTGAATTATTTCTGATCATCAGCTGACTGCAGCCGCTGAGAACTCTCTTTACGTTCTTCAGTCATCATGTTCCCAACCAGCCAACCGACAATGACAGCGGTAAAAAACTGGCCGACAATGGCCTCCACCTGGCAGAGCGCACCGGCCCCGACAGTCTGGGGAGTGATATCACCATAGCCCAGGGTGGTGAGGGTAACCATGCTGAAGTAATTAAAGACATGGATCAGGCTGCCCTGGGCATTGTCGAGCATGGCACCGCTGTACGCCCCCGGGCTCAACTCATAGAGCAGCGTATAGACTGATCCCCAGAACAAACCAATCATCAGATACAGACAAAGCGCTGCGTACAGGATATTAATCGTCACCTTACGAAAACGTGCAAGGTGCATAATATAGGAGTATATCAGCAGGCCAAAATAGGCTACAAAGAGCAGGTACGCACCTTGTCTACTAAAAGGAATAACATTATAAATTCCAAGCCAGTACAGAACAAGGAGTATTATCAGCACAACCATGGCAATAGAACGATGCTTCTGATATTTACCAACGGTATAGAGTGCAACAAACAGGGTAATGGACAAAAAGAAATGGGCAAAGATCTCCAGCGACGGATAGGGATCAAGAAAGGGGCTGCCGACAATATAAATCAGCAGAAAGATGAGCAGGTTCCTGAAGCCATAGCCCTCGGGGCCGAGTTTCTCTAAAAAAGCTTTCATGGTGCGTCCTCTTCCGGGGAGGGTTCGGTCAGCATCCCGCCCCAGTCTGTACGCTCCTCCATCTGCTCTTTTGTCTCTTCCGGCAGGTACACCTTTCCCTGCCGCACCTGCCAGCCGCCGCCCATGGCCTTGTATAGGCTGATAATATTGGTCACGATTTTCCCCTGCAGCTGGGCGTACTGATCCTGTTTCTGAGTCATTGACCGGGTGGAGTCAAGAACGCGCTGGTAATCAACAAAGCCTTCCTCATACTGCAGTCGTGCCAGTTCTACGGATTTTTCCGAGCTGACAATACCCTGCCAGATGTATTCAGCCTCTTTTTTGGCATAGATAATCCCGGTCATGCCGTCCTCAATCTCACGGGCGGCATTCAGCACTGTATTCTGATACCCGATGATCAGCTGCTGCAGGCGGGCATCCTGAATACGCACCTGATTTTTCAGACGACCGTAATGAAACAGGTTCCACTTAAAGGCAGGTCCGAAACTGTAGGAAAAACTGTCAGCATCAAAAATATTACCCAGGCTGTTACTGCCGATATCGTTTGCACTCCAGCCCAAAGAGCCGAACAGAGTAAAGCTTGGATACAGGTCTGCCCGGGCAATACCTATCTGGGCACTCTGGGCCGCAGCCTGCATTTCCGCCTTCCGGATATCCGGACGTCTGCGCAACAGCTCTGCCGGTACCCCCAGGGCAATATCTGCAGAAATTGTCGGTATTTTCTCTGTTTGGTCTAAAACCTTTGCAAGATCTTCGGGAAGCATGCCCAGGAGGACGGCAAGTGCGTGCCTGTATGAAAACAGGACTGCCCTGAGGTTGGGAATAGTTGCCTGGGTACTGGTCAGCAGGGTCTGGGCCTGGAGCAGATCAAGCTCCGTAACCACACCGGCATCAAACTGATCCTGCACCAGCTGCAGACCGTCCTGCTGAATTTTAACATTTTTTCGAGCCAGCCGAATTCGTTCTTCAAGGGTACAGATATTAACGTACGTTCCGGCAACCTCGGCAGTGAGAACAACCAGGAGATCATCATAGTCGGCCATGGTGGCCAGCAGGTTGGCATCAGATGATTCTATACTGCGCCGGAACTTCCCCCAGAAATCCATTTCCCAGGCAACGTCAAATCCAGCCGAGGCTGCGTTATAATAACGATTATCCGACGGTGCAGTGCTGCCGATGGTATACAGGTCACCACTGGCACTCTGCGACTGCGGATAGAGATTACCCTTGACCAGGGCCAACTGTGCCCGTGCCTCCATGATGCGCAGTGCAGCAGCACGCAGCCCAAGATTCTGCTTATACGCGACCTCGATCAGCTGGTCGAGAACCGGATCATTGAACTGCTTCCACCAGGCAATGGATTCATCTTTGGAGGGCCGGTGAAAGAGTTCGTTCTCCTGCTCACTCCAACTTTGCGGGACCTGTGCCTCCGGTGTCTGAAAATCAGGCCCCAGCATGGTGCAGCCGCTGACGATAAACAGCAGCGCCGCGCCAAGTGCAGGCAGGATAATACGCCGGATGGACATGGTTTTTTTCTCTTCTTCAGTCATTACTTGCAGCAGCTCCGTCAGATGCGACAAACTCTTCATCGGCAACCCATTCCATAAACAGGGTATACATGATGGCGACAACAACTGCACCGACAAACAGGCCGATAATACCCGACAGCATCATACCGCCCAGGGCGCCGATCAGGATGACCAGCATCGGGGCTTCCACTCCGCGGCCCATGAGGATTGGTTTTAAAAAGCTGTCACAACCGCTGACCAAAACAGCCCAGACGAGAAAAATGACGGCCGGAGTGGTGTCGGCAAAGCTGAAAACCCAGGCGGCGATGGGGCCGAGAACAAGAATAGGCGGCAGCTGGATAATGGCGACCAGCATGACCATGCCAGCCCACAACCCTGCAGCCGGAACCCCGACAAGCACCATACCGAAGGCAGCCAGCACAGCCTGGATAACAGCGACCCCGATAACACCCTGCATAACACCTCTGATGGTTGCGGTGCCGAGGGCAACAATTTCTCCCCCCTTATCTCCGGCAAAACGGGTGATAATTCTGGACATGACGGTTGTACCTTTTTCGGCTGTGGCCAGCAGGGCTCCGGCAATGGCAACAGAGATAATAAACATAAAGACCGATTTCAACCCTCCTCCTACCTTGCCAAGCATCATGCCGCCGGCCTTCTTCAGCTGCGGTGCAAATTTTTTCAGAGTGTCTTCAAAATTTTCAGAAACCTGCGTCCAGGATTTATGAAGGCGCATTCCGATCACCGGCCATTCTTTGATGTGCTCGGACGGCGGCGGGACTTTCAGGGTATCATTTTCCAGATTGGTGACAAGATGCTGGACATTATCAATTGAAGAGGTCACAAGAAGAACCGACGGCACGACCAGGGCTCCGATAACTACCAGAGAAAACAGAATTGACGCCGTTTTTCTCCGGCCTCCCATCATCTTTGCCAGTTTGCCGACCAGCGGTTCCACGGCAACGGCAATAATAATACCCCAGAGCACCGGCATGATAAACGGCTCAACAATGCGAAAGGTTGCAACCACCATGGTTGCCAAGATAGCTATTTTAATGGCCGATTCAATGGCATTTTTTTCAAAAATCTTACTGCTGTCCGGCATGTTCATGAACGTTCCTTATTTTGCAATGTATCCAGATGAACAGTGTGCTTCCACCTGGTACTATAGAGTTGTCGACAGGCTACACTGGGAAGCACACCACAGATAACCACCTGATACAGGTTTACATTTAATAGTATATATCAAATAAAATCAAGATAAATGTCACCTGGTGTAAACAGACCGCATTTTCTGTTGGCTTTTCTGCACTCCATGGTATTTTGTTATCATACTAAGACGATCCATAATCATGGTGCCGGGCATTCCGCTCCATATTATCCAACGCGGGAATAACCGGCAATCCTGTTTGTCCATGACAAGGACTGCCTGGAGTCTCTCGGCTGATTGGCAAAGTACGCGAAGGGTACAGGCTACCATGTCCATCTTCTTTTAACACCGGAACAGTCCGACAACGCCGCACTTTTCATGAAATGACCGGGCCGGCGGCACTCGCCGGGAGGGAAATTTTGTTCCAGCGCAAGAGCAACCTCGGGCAATATGCGGCAGCCTGCAGGGACGGCCAAGCCCGCAGAATTCCGGCACATGGGGAACATGAAAGCTCTCTGGCATGGCAGGGCGAACCGTTTGACAGTGAACGGTTCGAGGTTGATTATGTGAACCTGGAACTGTTTAAATATCTGCGCTGGTCCCGGGACAGGTATTGAGGCTGGGGGCTGTCGGAGTGGACTGGACAATGAAGAAAAAAAGGAAAATAAATCAATGCCCCTTTTTCAGAAAAAAATAATTGAAAAGGCGCTGGCCGCTTCTTCACCCTCTATTCCGGAACCGCATCGCTCAATTTTGCAGAGCTGGAAAGAGAAAATCGAAACCGGGAGTCTCCAGAAACAGACTGAAGTGGCAATTCATGCCCCTTTCACCCAGAATATCATGGCCGGCGTGTTGGGGTACACACCGTTTGGTACGGAAAAGACCTGGACCATCTCGCGTGAGTACGGTGTTGCCGGCGGGGCTGTTGATCTGGCTCTTGGCCGGTTCAGTGATGACAAAACTCGTGACGTAGTGCTTGCCCCTTTCGAACTCAAGGGAGCTAAAACTAAAGACCTTGATGCCATCATGCCCGGTCGTCATAAAACGCCGGTACAGCAGGCCTGGGAGTATGCCCGTGATATTAAAGGGGCGCAGTGGGTGCTGGTCTGCAACTATGTAGAGCTCCGCCTCTACGCCGTCAGTGAAACCTCGCTTGTTTATGAACAGTTTAACCTTGCTGAACTGACTGATCCACACCACTATGCCCGTTTTGTCCTGCTGCTCCATGCCGACAATCTTCTCAGCGGTAACACTGCAAAATTACTCAACCAGAGCCTGCTGGCCGACAAGGAAATAACGGCGCAACTCTATGACGACTATAAAACATTACGCGAGTTGCTGATCGTTCGTTTGATCCATGAGAACCCTGAAATATCAGCATCAGATCTTATTGCCCCGGGCCAAAAGCTGCTCGACCGGTTCCTTTTTGCAGCCTTTGCAGAGGATAAGGGACTGATTCCGGAAAACAGTATCCAGAAGGCCTTTGAACACGCCGATCCCTATAGCCCGCACCCCATCTATGAAAATTTCAAAGGACTTTTCCGTGCTATTGACCAGGGCAACACGGCCCTGCTGATCCCTGCGTACAACGGCGGGCTTTTTGCCGCAGATGATGAACTGGATCAACTCAAGGTTCCCGATGCAGTTTGTTTTGCCGTGAATGAACTTGCCAAGTATGACTTTGATTCAGAGATATCCGTCACTGTACTGGGTCATATCTTTGAACAGTCGATTGCTGACCTTGAGGCGCTCACCGCGCAGCTCGAGGAGGGGAAACTGCCTGTTCCAAGTGAGCATACGTCCCGAAAAAGTCGGGCTGTCAGGGGCAAACGAAAACGGCAGGGTGTGGTGTATACCCCCGACCATATAACCGCCTTTATCGTAGAACATACCCTTGGCAGCCATATCAATGATCTCTTTCTGCAACTGCTTACCGAATATGGAAAGTTTAAAAAAAATGAGTCAATCCAGTGGAAAAAGGGCAAGAAAACAGAACTTAAATTCTGGAATGCTTGGCAGCAGGTACTGAAAAACATCAAGGTGGTTGATCCCGCCTGTGGTTCCGGTGCCTTTCTGGTTGCCGCCTTTACCTATCTGCAAGGGGAGTACCAGCGCGTAAACGATAAGCTCGCCGAGTTGACCGGCAGCTACTCACTGTTTGATCTTAACAAAGAGATTCTGACCAACAACCTCTATGGGGTGGACATCAATACTGAATCCATAGAGATCAGCAAACTTTCGCTCTGGTTGAAGACGGCGGAGCGGGGCAAGTCACTCACCTCCCTTGATGATACTCTCATTGCCGGCAACAGCCTGGGCCTGGTTGAACCGGTGCCTGATCAGAGCTTTTGCTGGCAGACTGCGTTCCCGCAGATTATGGAGCAGGGCGGTTTTGATGTGGTGCTGGGGAATCCTCCTTATGTACGCCAGGAGCTGTTGAGTGATGTGAAACCATGGCTTGCGCAAAACTACGAGGTCTATAATGGAGTGGGTGATCTTTACACCTATTTCTTTGAGCTGGGCCATAAACTGCTGAAACCCGGCGGACGTATGGGCTTTATCTCCTCATCCACTTTTTTTAAGACAGGTTCGGGCGAGCAGCTGCGCCGATATCTGGCAGATAAGGCAACGCTGGAGAAAATTGTTGATTTTGGAGACCTGCAGATATTTGAAGGAGTAACCACCTATCCCGCCATTACAATTTTGGAGAAAATACCGCCCCCGCCGGATTCCACCCTGAAAATTTTGACCCTGCAGACGAGCCTCCCTGATAACCTTGATCAATATTTTACGCAACAGCACGGTACCATGCTGCAGTCTCGACTTGGCAAGCAGAGTTGGCAGCTTGAAGATGAGGCATTGGCGCAACTCCGGCAGAAACTGGTCAA
>CAZQKF010000043.1:0-9733 GCA_964593645.1 uncultured Desulfobulbus sp. | reverse complement strand
GGAAAATCATGCTCTATCACCCTGACATCATAATATATTTATGGTTTTTCCCTTTTGCTGTGTGGGTTATACTCCCCATGTTTTTAGGGGGAATAGGACTCTCCCTCAGAGTACTCAACCAGGTACTCTTCATTGATAACACCCAGGCCCTGGCAGTAAAAAAACGTGATAGACGCCAGGGTTCCCGATTCAATATTGCCCAACTGGCAGTGCAGGTGAGCAATGGACACCGGTCTGCGTCAGCAACGATCAGCAATGTTTCTCACTGCGGTCTCTGTTTACAAAATCTCCCTGAAAAAATGATGCAGACAGCTGAAAAGCTCACAATTACCTTCCAGGAACAGGGAGCGGGGCTGCACACATTACTGGTGCAGCCCATTTGGGTAGAAGCAGACAGTACAGGTCTGCAGATTGGTTCCACAGTACACGAACCGACATCCCAATGGCGGGAGTTTGTCCGAAACTCCAATTAGACCCAGACGGTAAATCCGTACAGCGGGCGGGCATCACTCTTATACGCTCACGAGGAGACATACAGCTGATCAAGCCGCAGACGGTGCCGGTCGTCAAACAACCTGCGAGTCAGCAGCCACATAGCACAGATCACGCCAAAACCGGTGCCTGCGGCAATCAGGAACATGATCAGTATCTGATATTTAACCGCATCCATAGGCGATGATCCGCCCAGAATCTGGCCGGTCATCATGCCGGGCAGGCTGACAAGGCCAGCCGCGGCCATAGAGTTAATTATGGGGATCATGCCCGAGCGCATGGCCTGGCGTCTGATCTCGGTTGTGGCCTCACTGCCTGTTTCTCCAAGCAGCAGCCGCTGCTCAACCAACTGCCGCTGCTGCCACAAAGTTTCAGTCATCCTATCCATGGACAGTGAAATACCGTTCATGGTGTTGCCCAGCAGCATGCCGAGCAGAGGAATAGCATATTGGGGCGTATACCAGGGATCATTGGCAATAATGACGGCCAGGGCAATAAAGGCTACTGAAAACGACGAAATAAACATGGAACCGGTTCCCAGCAACCACCCCTGGGTACCGCGCAGGTGCCGATGCTGCCTGGCCATAACCTCACGACCGGCCACGGCCAGCATGATCATGGATATGGCAACCACAAAATACAGACTGGCGTTGGCAAAGAGAATCCGCAAAACCTGACCGATGAGCAGCAGCTGGACAGTGGTTCGCAGGGCAGATATTGCCAACCGTTTTTCAATGCCGAGTTTCAGACGCCGGCTGAGCAGGCCAAGCAGAATCAACAAGCAGGCTGCCAGACTGAGATCAAGCGGAGAAAGTGGTTTAACGCCCATTTTTACCCTCTCTGCACTGGAAGCAAGCTGCCGTCACTGTCAAGAAACCACTGCTCAGATGCTATTCGTTGCAGCTGAACAGGATCATGGCTGACCCAGAGTACAGGCACCTGGTTCTGAATGCAATAGTCGGTCAGCATCTGTTCGGTTCGTTCAATATTTGCCGCGTCCAGGCTGGCCGTGGGTTCATCTAACAGCAAAGCCTGAGGTTTATTCTGCAAGAGACGGGCAATGGCCAGACGCTGCTTTTCTCCGGTGGACAATCTGCTCACCTCCCAGCCCAGTACATCCCGTGTAAAACCGAGCTGTTCAAGGTTACCAAGAAAGTCTTGTTCCGAAGCCGAGAAATGTTCTCCCACGGTATCATACCACCAGACACTCTCAGCAGGCAGCAACGCTACAGTTCGTCGCCAGTCCGGAGCCGGAATCCGGGAACAGATCAAATCACCGAGCCGAACCTCGCCCTCGTGGGGATCAAGATCGGCAATGGATCGTAGAAGCAGTGTTTTACCGGCTCCGGAGGCGCCCTGCAGCCCGACAATAAGACCGGCCCTAACCTGCAGATCATACGGCCCCCGGCCCTGAAAACAAAGCGCTGATATCTGCAGATCATTCATGATTAAAGTCCGTTACCTATGTGCCCCGATGAAAATTCAATTTTCATCGTATAGATACACAGAGTTTCTGGATTCTCGACATTTCCCGACAAGACCAATCACCATCGGCGGCAACTATGCTCCGCTCTTCAAGGAGACCTGATACTCTATATTACTCCACGATTATATCATTTTTGAAAAGTTTGGTGTAATGCTACCAGACATATTCTGTACACTCAACTAAGAATAATCCGGTTATTCAATTGCCGACTATTCCCAAACTCTGTATACTTTTAACACTGTCAACACTTTTTCAATTCCCCCAGGATCGGAGGTAAACACATGAAATCTTGGTTTACTCATTTACTCTTAATCTGCTCCATCGTTTTCACAACAGGAGTAACATGTATTGACAATGCAGCGGCACTGCCTGATACCACCTCCTCAAAAAAAATCACCTCCCTTCCTATTGAGCTGCAGCTCTCTCTGTCACAGGCTATTGGTTTGGATCAGCAGCGATATCATGCAAAGGCAACAGCCAACGGCTATGTGCTGATCAATGATGCACTCAGCTGCCGTACAAGCCTTGAGGCGCAGCAGGTACAAATCAGCAACGACAGCACTTCCGTATCACTGCGCCTGAGTAGCTTCGGTTATGAAAACCATCTCAACAATGTATCACCAGTGATGCCGACGGCAGAGGCCAATCGTGTTACGTATCATCGTAACGGCATCAGTGAATGGTACATAAACGGTCCATTGGGCGTTGAACAGGTTTTTACTCTGGAGCGTCCGCCTTTCGCCGGGCAGACAGACGGGAAACAGCTGTCGCTGATTCTTGCTGTTGATGGTGCACGGCCTCAGATTGCGGCCGACGGAACCGGAATTGAACTGCTGACTCCACAAGGGGAAACTTGGCATTATGGTCAGTTATCAGCTGTTGATGTGCGGGGTAATCAACTTCCAGTGAGCATTCATCCGCAAGATCACTCCATTGTGCTGACAGTTGATGATTCAGATGCGGTCTACCCCGTTACAATTGATCCGCTGATTCAGGTAACCAGGCTGTCTGCCGACAACTCCGCCAACAACGAAGAATATATTTTCATGGGCGGTGCGATTGACATGGAGGATACCACTCTCGTTGTCGGCCTGCCCAGGTACAACGTGGTTGGTCACAGCGCCCAGGGCATGGTGTATGTGTTCAAGATTAACTATCTTCTTGAAACCGATTTAGACCTGATTGCCCGCTTGACCGCAGCAGACGGTGCTGAAGACGACTTTTTCGGAGGCTCTGTCTCCATCAGCGAAGATATTATCTATGTCGGTGCCCCCTATCATGATTTATCAGGTGGAATTTTTGCCCTGGCTGACGTGGGAGCGGTGTATCGTTTTGACAAACCGGCAGAAGGCTGGAGTGACGACTCACAACCCGCAGTTTACTATGGGGAAACCGCCAACGCACATTTCGGTTATGCAGTGGATAATAAAGGCACAAACCTTCTTGTTGGAGCACCCGGCGAGAATAACGGTAAAGGCAGGGCATACGCTTTTGATAATTCAACCAACCCAGGCAACAAACAGGTACTTGAAGCAAATGACGGTGCAGGCGATGACGACTACGGATCTGCCGTCGCCCTGTATTATAACATAACCTCGCCTAGCGGCATGTCCTGGCAGATAGCTGTTGGAGCACCTGAACACGACACGGGCGGAGCAGTATATCTGTATAGTTTTGCTCTCTTTTCGCCTAATACCTTGAACCAAGATACAACTTTGCTGCCTGCAAACGGCAGTACCGATGTACAATTCGGTAAATCTGTTGCCTTAAAAGAGGCCATCGTGGTTGCAGGTGCTCCCCAACAGTCAATCAGCAACATTGATCATGCCGGAGCCCTGTATGTCTTCGCAAGGCAGGGAGTATCGGGAACAAACTGGAATCGTTATATGTTGACTGCCGGAACAGCCAGCCCTGCATATGGACGCCTCGGCAGCTCGGTGGCCATAAACGACTCTTCAAATGTCATTATCGGCGGGCTTCGCTCTGCAGACTCCGGCGTCGGAAAGGTAGCCGTTTTTCTGCCGCCTCTGGGCGGTTGGCAAGACGTGACTACCCCCGACGCATGGCTCACCATGAGCAGTTATCAGGGGAAACCGGGTTTCGGTCAGGCCGTTGCCATCAGCGGTGATTTCATTGCAGTCGGTGCCCCTGAGGAAAACCTCGGCAATCAACCTGACCTGGGCAGGATTTATCTGTACCATAATGACAATCCGCCCTGGACAAGCACAACTGAGTCGGTCGTCACCTCCTACGACAGCCGGTCATACCCGGCTGATGATCACTTTGGCGAATCCGTGGCTGTAAACGACCACCTGGTGGTCATTGGCGCACCCTATCATAATGCCGACGGTAATCCGAACCGCGGTGCAGCCTATGTGTACAGCAAACCACCGGAAGGTTGGAGCGACACCTGGAGTAATACGACGCAAAGCTATAAGCTGATCGCCTTGGACGGTAAAGCGGAAGATAACTTCGGCATGTCAGTTGATGTCAGCGGCGATACGATCATCATTGGAGCGCCGGGGTGTAATCACGATAAAGGAGCAGTCTATGTTTTTGAAAAAAGCTGTCTTTTTGGCGGAGGAACCTGTTTTTACATACAAAAAGCCAAGTTAACCATAGCGCATCCCACCGGCGGCGACGGACTGGGATCATCAGTTGCCATAGACGGTGACACCATTGTTGCCGGAGCACCGTGGTACCAGGCACATCTTTCAGTAAACTTTGCAGGTGAAGCATTTGTTTTCAGGAAACCGGCATCAGGCTGGGTTGACGGAAACGAATTACTTGGTCTGTACGCGTATGACGCCGCCTCGAATGATTTTTTTGGAAACACGGTGGATATAAGCGGTCATACAGTGATTGTCGGTGCAAGATACAAAAGTATGACGCAGGGGGCTGCATATATATACGTTGAGCCGCCATCCGGCTGGGACATCCATTGGAGCGACGTCCCTGAGACGGCAAAACTGCTTCCCAGTGACCCGCGCCTTGACACGCAGTTTGGTCGAGCCGTTGCTCTCTTGGGAAATACTGCTGCAGTCAGTACCCCATATCGCGGCTACGACGGAACTTTTACTCCCGGCATTTATATCTTTGAAAAACCTGCAAGCGGCTGGACCAATACAGTGGAAGATAAAAAAATCAATACTCCGGATTCAGAGCTGGATTTATTTGGCGGGCACATTGCTCTGTCTGATAATTTTCTGGCTGCAACCTATAGAAATTTTTCCGGCGTGAAACCAGGTGATGGTGAATACGGCATCCAAACTTTCAGAAGACGCGGTTCCAGCTGGCTTCCCGACGACCAGTTCAGTGTTCAGTATACTAAAACACAGTCGGGAAATGGACACCGTGATGTCGCTCTATACGGCGACACCCTCATCTACGGTGCCGGTGATTCCAACGACAATCAGCTTGCCAGGTATCCGGATAATGGTTTTTCCTACCTGCTGAAACGCAAAGACCCTTTTCCCTGGGAGCTTTTCAGAGCAGCTATCATGAAGGGGGAAACAACGCAGTAGAGCTCAGGCCGGCACATGTGAACACCTCGGGACTTCACTACCGGATGCACTCAACAAGCGCTGGTCACGGACGGAATATGTCGCGAAGGAACCTTGCAGCGCTGTCAGCGCCGTTGCTCGAAATTCTGTATTTCCGGGCAAGCCTGCACAGCTCCGGAACCCTTTCCAGCCAAAGAGTACCCTGGAACTGCTCGTACGGAATCTCCAGGGAAACCATTTCCCTGGAGATATACTCCTCAAGGACAGCAGATTCACGGAAATCAGGACGACCGATATACCCAAACGGAACGTCTGCCTGATACACCTCGGCCATGGTAGAATACCCCACTTTGCCTATAACCGCGTCACAGGCAGCAATCAGATCAGGATGATGCAGCCGGCAGTTCACGGGCAACAGACGAAGATTCCCTTTGATTTCCATCTGGTTTTCCCGGGCCGTTCCCGGCAGAACAAAGCATTGTTTCATGGCTGCCATTCGCTCAAGCGGCAGAATGGTTCCGGGAATGCCCCCCATGGTGACAAGAACCAGTCTTTCGCTTTCGTCCACCTGTAGCTGCCGTCTCAGCTCAGGCCGCGTATCTCGTCGTGCACGGGCAATAGGCGATGTCTGCAGGTCACAGTCTGTCAGCCTGCAAACCGGAGAGGCCTGAATATGGTAGTCCGCCAGAGCATAGAGGTGCTTAAACTCGCCGATATGACGATCAAATGACGAGTAGGCGGTACTGTATTGTTGATATATCCAGTCCCAGGTGAAGTTCTCAATCAGCACCGAAGCCACACCGGCCCGGCGTGCTGCGGCAATGCCAAGCGGGGCAATATCACAAATCACCAGTGCACAGTCTGTAAAGAGCGCAGCTGTCCGGGAAACCAGATGCAAGTCCAGAGGATAGAATTGCTCCAGGGCCTCAAGGGTTTGCCCAAGATCTTCTTCCAATGCATTTTTCTGCACCAGGCCAACATCACTGTTGATGTGATGCAGTGTAAAGGGTGCACTCAGCGACTGGTCAAAAAACCACTCAGGTACGGTGGTCACAATCTCAAAGAAAACCGGACAAAGTGCTGCCAGGGACTCCATGACAGCACAGGCCCGGGCGGCATGGCCGAATCCGTGCGGGGTAATGCAGCAGCCGATTCTCACAGGGGTGTTACAGGGCATTGTCCAGGAAGTACACAGCTCAGTCTTCGACCTGCAGGCCTAAAATGACGGTGAAGGTTGTGCCCTCCCCTTCCCGGCTTCGCACGGTAATGGAGCCACCATGTTTCTCTACGATGTTGCTGCTGATGGCCAGGCCCAGGCCGGTTCCACGATTTTTATCAGTGAAAAACGGAGTAAAGATCTGCTCCAGTTTATCCTCAGCTATGCCGCATCCTGTATCGGAGATCTCAATGGCAATCGTCTTGCCATGGGGAAGGGGGTAAGTTTTGACGGTGATGGTTCCGCCTGATTCCATGGCCTGAATACCGTTAAACACTATATTTAAGAGTACCTGGTAAATCTGTTCCCCATCCATGGGAACCTCGGGCAGCACCGGGCTGAGGTCCATGACAAATTTCACATCTTTGTCAGCAAACTCCGGCTCCATAAAACGGGCCAGCCGCTCCACCAGCCCGTTTACCGACCCATGGGTCTTCAACGGTTCCGTGGGGCGGGCAAAGTCTAAAAATTCCCGGACAATACCGTCCAGCCGGGTGGTTTCTTCCACAATAATGCCGGCCAGCTGTTCGTTACCCGGGGCCACCTTGCTTATCCGTTTACCTAAAATTTCCGCAGTAGACCTGACAATGCCCAAAGGGTTTTTGATCTCATGGGAGACTGCAGCCACCATTTTTCCCAGGGCGGCCAGGCGCTGAGCCTCGTGCAGCTGTTGTTCCAGTTTGCGTCGTTCCTTAGCCCTGGCCTCCATAATCCTGTTGGCCCGGATTACGATGGCACTTAATACTCCAAAGAGTATTGACATGACAGTCAGCGACAACAGCATAATCCGGTACTGCAGGGAGATAATGGCCCGCAAATCCTCAGACAGATCCTTGACCACCTCGACCACCCCCATGATTTCCCCACGTCCGCGGAGGCCGCGATCCTGGCGAAAGGGAACATAGGTCTTCAGGGTACAGTACACCGGTGGAGCCCCGGGCAGGAGGTTGAGCAGCGAACCGCTGGAAATCAGGATGGAATTACTCTCACCCTTGAGCGCCTTCTGGTATTCCATACCACCGACATCACGCTTGCCCACCAAATCCGGCTCGGTTGAATAGGAGATAATATTTTCCTTGGAGTCAAAGATAGTGACCGACTCAATAAACATACCGCGCGTGATATTGGTTACAATGATATCAAGACGTTCAAACTGGGTGGGATCAGACAGGGCAATGCGGCCGTAACGGACAACCGTGGGCAGAACAAACTGGAGAAAAACCTGACGGTTCAAATTTTCCGCAAACAGGCGGGAATAACTGCCGCTGCGTTCAAGCATAACCTTTTTCGCATTATTGGACAGCGCCCAGGTCAGAACCAGCGAGGCCAGCAGGATAACGGCCAGGGAGGTAAAGGAGAAATATTTAACCAGGGCAAAGGATTGATGGCCCGAATGCACAGGCCTGCGCCGGTTTTTTTTCCTCTTGGTAATAAAATCAGGAAGCTGCAGTTTCATTACATACTCCGCAGCGGCGGCAGACCGCAGTGTCGCAAGGCAGCGTTGACTGCCCGGCCACAGCCTTTTCAAGTTCCCGGTGGAGGTAGCCGTCTGCTATGCCGTGATCCACCACCTGCCAGCATAGCAGTTCATCAGCAGTTCGCGGCCGGACAGCATACTCCCATGCACTGAGCCCATGTGCTTTCATTGCCTGCTTAAAGGAACGCCTGCCGGTTCCGATGTCAAGTAAAACCGGTGCGATTCGCCGGTCGGCCCGGGAAAAAACAGCCTGGGACAGAACCCGCTCGGGCCGGTCGACCTTGATATGCAAATTGGCTATTTTGCTTAAATTCTTTTTTAAATATTTGACTTTTTTCTTTAATCCGGCAACAGCCTGAAAACAGTCATGATCTTTGGCCGCTTCAGCCTGATCCTGGCCGCCATAGGAGAGATACTGAAATGGTGTCCAGGGTTTAGGTACAAAACTATTCACAGACAGCACAATCTCACAGACCCTGCCCCGTGCTCTGCCCAGAGGTAGAATTTTTTCCCGGATCTGATGGAGCAACCCGATGAGTTCATCTAAATCCTGCTCCGTTTCCGTGGGCAGCCCTATCATGACATAGAGCTTAAGGGTGTAAATTCCGGCACCGACCAGTGCAACAGCCGCAGCAAGCAGATCACGCTCTGACAACCCCTTATTAATGACCTGGCGCAGCCGCTGGGAACAGCCGTCCGGGGCTATGGCAACGGATTTCAGATTTGATTGGGCCAACAGTTCCAGCAATCGGCCGGAAATTCGATCTGCGCGCAGGGAAGAAAAGGATAAAGAGCAAGAATTATCCTGCAAATATTTGGCTATCCGGTCAAGGGTTGCGTTGTCAGACATCTCCATACCCAGCAACCCCACCCGATCCACTCCTTCCGGTCTGGCCTCAAGCCCGGCCAGCACCGTATCGGCATCCCAGAGCCTGGGGGGCCGATAAATAAAACCTGCTGCGCAAAAACGACAGCCTCGACTGCAGCCGCGCCCCAGCTCAGTCATATACATCCCAAGTTCGGCCTCAGGCGAAAGCAGTTCTGAATGCGCAGCACACTCAGTCTGCTCCAGCACCACCTTGTGTACCCGCTCAGGCAGGCCCGGGCCGACGGTGATTTCCATAACCCTCCCCTGCGCATCGTACTTAAACCTGTAGCCGCCCGGAATATAACAGCCTGCAATGGCACCGATCCTCTGCAGCAGTTGGGCGCGATCAAGAAACTCTTCCAACTCAGCCATTAACTTCGGCAGGACAGGCTCAGCCTCACCGATAACCATAACATCGGCAAACGCAGCCAGAGGTTCGGGGTTCATAAAAACAGCAGCCCCGCCTAGGACAACCAAAGGAGAACCGGCAACAACCGTACCGGCTCTATCGGTTGCATAGGATTCTACGCCACCGGCAACCAGCATCGCAGCCAGACGGGGAAAATCATGCTCAAAGCTTATGGAGCCAAAAACCAGAGGGAAATCCACAAGGGGACGACTGGACTCTAGAGAGCGAAAGGATTCCTGCTCCTGGGGATAAACAAACCGTTCGCAGACAATATGATCAAAT
>CAZQKF010000042.1:0-9790 GCA_964593645.1 uncultured Desulfobulbus sp. | reverse complement strand
CGGCAGCTACGATGCAACTGAAAAGATGGATCTGACCATCAGTGGCGGTGACGGTGACTATACCAACGGGGAATTCTTTACCCGTACCGTCAACCTTGCCTATGTTGGTGACGGTATGCTCAACTATCGCTTTTATGCTGAGGACGGTATTGATACGGCCACCGGGGAGGCAACTGACGACTCTGTGGTTACTGTTACCCCACCGGTTGGAAATAATCCGCCTGTTCTCTCCTGGTACACGGCAAACTGTCTGAGCAGCGGTGTCAGGCCGGGAGCCGGAGCCGAAAATACCGGATTTGAGTTCATGGTAACCTACACGGACCCGGACAACCAATGTCCGGAAACGATTCAGGTCTGGGTAGATGAAAATAATAACGGTATCTATGATACTACAGAGAAGTATACACTGACGGCACAGAACCCGGCCGATACCCTTTGCAGTGACGGCAAAGAATATCAGCTCAGCCACACCCTGGCCACAGCCGGTGAGCTGACCTACCGTTTCTTTGCCACTGACGGCCTGGAATCAGCCACTGGGGAACCTGTGGCTGATTCTCCGGTTACAGTGATTTCCGGTTTTAAGGTACGCCCCTCCGGCGGTACGGGCTGGTACTCAACCATATCTGCTGCCCTGGCCAATGCGGTTCCGCCGACCAATATCATTGTCTATCCCAATGCGGATTATACGGCGGCAACATACAATGAGTTTGTTAATATTTTTACCAACCTTGCCAATCAGCCCCTCAGCAGTATTCTTCTTCAGTCGGCCTGTGGGCCTGATCTGACCCTGATCACCAATCCCGGTGCTAATGCCGTAGTGGTCCGCTATGATGACGTTGAGGTAAACGGTTTCAGTGTTATCAATTCGGAAACCGGTATATATGTCAATAGTGGCCAGAACCAGCGGATCAAGAACAACAAACTGTACGGTAACAACTACGGCCTCTATACCAATCTTGCCATCAACCAGTTAACTATTGAAAATAACGAGATATACAACAGTACCACCGAGGGGATCCATTTTCATAACGGCGGCAATGTCACCACTATCCTCAACAGTGATATCCATGATAATCCTCTAGGGATTGTCATACGCGGCGGTACTCACACTATTACCGACACCCTGATCCGCAATAATATCGGCAGCGGTGACGGTGCCGGCCTGTATATTGTCTACGACAGTGCAGATGTCACCTTTAACAACGTAACCATTCGGGATAACCAGGCAGCTCGTGGAGCAGGTATTTTTATGTGGTGGGGGGCCTCGGTTCGCCTTGATCGATCTACTCTTACCGGTAATCAGACTACCGGTGCCGGCGGCAGTATATATATACGGGCAAACGGGCTTCCCACCACCCTGGATTTGACCAACTCGGTTGTTGCCGGCAACAGTGCAGACAGAGGAGCGGGATTTTACATACAGTCCGGGACGGTTACCCTGATCAATACTACTTTTACCGATAATACAGCCAGCTATCAAGGCGGTGCCGTCTACTCCGACTCAACCGGCATCCTGACCCTGAGAAATTCAATTGTCTGGAACAACACTGCTGTAAACCAGGGCGATAACATCTACAAGGACGGCGGCGGCAGCATGAACATTACCGATTCCGACATCAGTACCGGAGCCGGCTCTATTGACGGAGCCGCTGTTGTTGCGGCAAATAACATTGACCCGGCAGTGGATCCGCAGTTTGTTGCTGCAACCGATTACCATATCCAGAGCAGTTCACCGGTCATTGATCAGGCAAATATGACCTATGCCCCGGATCATGATATTGACGGAGACAGCAGACCCCTGGGCAGCGGCCCGGATATGGGGGTGGATGAGTATCTTGACTCCTCCCTGATCACGGTTGCCGGGACAGCGACCGCTGTTGTTGCCGGAAATACTGACATTAACGTATCCATGCCCTACAGCGGTGACGGCAATGCGAATAGCACCTACACGGTTCGCTACAACCAGACCGGCGTTGATCCTTGGACGGATTCCGTGCTCAATGCCTCTCATGTGGCCAGCCCGTTCAACCATACCATCAGCGGTCTGATCACTGCTGGTGATTATTATGTGCAGACGACCTTTACTGACAGCGACGGAGTAACAGGAGTTAATCCGCAGATCATCGGCCCGCTCACTCTGGCCGGGGTACAGGTTAATGCCACCACAACCGGCACACCAATTGTTTTTTCAAGCAGTAACACCAGTATCGATATCGTCATCCCCTATACGGATGACGACAACAACGACAACAGCTATGCGGTCTCCTACGGTCCCACGGCCACCGGGCCATGGACAAACTGGGACCTGTATATTCTTCATCGGGAGAGTCCGTACCGGGGAACGATAAATGACCTGACCCTCAATGCAACCTATTATGTCCGGGTTATCTATAAGGACGTTGACGGGGTAAACGGCACAGCAGAGCAGATTGTCGGCCCGGTTGATCTGAGTACGGTCTACACTGTCGATCTGACAACAGCTGCCCAGGCCGTGAGTGAATCCGTTGGTACGGTCACAGTCACTGCCACCCTGGATGCGGTAAATGGTGCCCATGATGTCACGGTTCCTTTTACAGTCAGTGGTACAGCAGAGGGCGGTGGGGTTGACCATGATCTTGCTGACGGCGAGATAGTTATTGTGTCCGGCCAACTTACCGGAACCACGAGCTTTATCGTGGTTGATGACCTGTTAGCGGAAAATGATGAAACCGTAATTATCACCATGGGACGTCCTGTGTATGCAGCTAGCGGGACAATCACAACTCATACTGTGACCATAACGGACAACGACTGAGACTGGCCATGGGAAAAATAAAAACGAATGATGGGGCAATGCGGCAAAGATGGGTATGTTTTCTGTGCATGATATTCACTGCCCATCTGTTGCTGACCAATGGCCGGGCAATGGCAATGGGACTGGATTTTGGAGATGATCCTACGGCTTTTTTTTCTTCGGCCGGACAGGTGGTCACCGAATCTTCAGGTACTGCAGCCATTACGGTACGGCTTTCAGACACGACAACTGCAGAGGTAACGATTCCATTTTCAGTTTCCGGAACCGCGACAGGTGGAGGAGGCGATTACACAATCTCTGCCAGCCCTTTGATTATACCAGCTGGTGAATTGACAGCAGAGATTGTTGTTATTGTGACGTCTGATGGTGTGAGTGAAGCAGATGAGACGGTCATTGTCACCCTGGAAACACCAACCAACGCCGTGTTGGCCGGAGGGGATATCCATACCCTGACAATTACGGAAGATGATTTACCGCTGGTTGACCCAGTTGACGACGCAGTTCTCCCTGTGTACCGGAGGATACCGTTTTTTACCAAGATGTTTCCATCTCCTGTTGATGTTGCTGTTGATGTACACGGCAGGATGTATGTTGCAGATTCTTATTCGGGAACTGTATTCCGCTTCAGTCCGGGCGGTTTTCCACTCGATAATCTTGGGGGGCTGGACACTCCTCTGTGCGTTGCCGTGGATGGCAGTGACCATGTTTATGTGGGCAGTCAGGGAGGCGGCAGTGTTGCAGTATATGACGCTGACTTCAACTTTTTATTCAGTCTTGGTTCCGGTGATGGCGAGTTCGGCCATCCTGGCGACATAGCCGTTGATTCTTCCGGGGTGATTTATATTGTTGATACGAAGAATAATGTCGTCAGCCGATGGGATGGGAACGGTAACTCTCTCGGAGTTCTGGGCGGGCCTGGTGACGGCGCCGGCCAGTTTAATCGTCCCCTGTCGGTGGCTATAGACGAGGTTAACCAGGAAATTATCGTGCTGGATCGCAGTAATGGGGCACGAGTGCAGTTTTTTGATATGACAGGCGGTTATAAGGCCGGCTGGTATAAGTACAGTACCGGCATAGGTGGATTAATAAGACCCCAGCAGATTGCCATAGACAATATGCACCGGCTGTATATCACCGAGTCTGCCCAAAATGTGGTTCTAGTGTATGACGCTGCCGGGGCGTATCTCGGCGCGGTTTACGATGGTGAGAGTCCTGTGCGCAGCCCTGTCGGGTTGGCTGTATCGTCCACTAACAAGCTTTATGTAGCATCACGGGCTTCAAGGAAGGTTGAGGTATACGGCCTTGATGAGTATACCGGGATGACTGTCAACCCGGCAGCTCTGTCATTTACGGCAACAGTCGGTGCCTCTGGCCCGTCTTCGCAGGAATTGACCCTACGCAATATCGGCCGGACGCAGTTGACAATAACAACAGCTGAGGATATTGCCTGGCTCAGTGTTGCTGCTGTTACGGATCTACTTGCAGCAGGGAGTGTTGGAACTGCTGAAGTTGCCGTTGATCCCGCTTCGCTGACTCCAGGCACATACAGCGGAACCATATCCGTCAGCGCAGGCCCGGGCACGGAAGAGTCAGTGCCGGTCACCTTGACGGTACTGCCTGCACCACCCTATGTCCCGGCAGCAAGATTGTCGGTGACGCCTGAGATTATGTCATTTACCTGCGAGGTCGGATCGGTGCCGGACCCACAGGTCATTACCATTGTCAATACAGGTGATGCTTCTCTGTATTGGGAAGTTCTTCCGGAAAAGGATTGGATGACCGTAAGTAGTACACTCGGCGCCGTTGCAGCCGGAGAAGCCGCGCAGAACGTGATTCTCCTGCCGAACACGGCATCGTTGACTGCAGGTACATACAGTGGCTACCTCGAAG
Organism: uncultured Desulfobulbus sp.; assembly: GCA_964593645.1. Lineage (GTDB taxonomy): Bacteria > Desulfobacterota > Desulfobulbia > Desulfobulbales > Desulfobulbaceae > Desulfobulbus_C. The sequence goes on along the minus strand of CAZQKF010000042.1, from coordinate 5,106 downwards.
TATACGCAGATGGGGCCCATGACACCAACGCAATCATCGACATAACCCTGACGCTCACAAACCCTGAGCCTGGACCTTCTCCAACGCCGGTGCCGGGGACGTCGTGGAGAGGAAATTCTAGTAGAATCTGGAAGGTAGAGGCTCAGATAAACGGGACGTCGCTCAACGCTATCTGGGGCAGTTCCGAGGCAGACATTTTTGCCGTAGGGGATAGCGGTACAATTCTCCACTATAACGGGAATGACTGGGATGAAGAGATTCTACCCACCACCTTGAATATCAACAGCGTATGGGGTACTGCCGCAGACAGTGTGTACGTTGTCGGGGAATCGGGCCTGCTTCTGCACTACGACGGTGCAAACTGGACCGATGTTGTTTCGTTATTTTCCGAAACCCTTGAGGGGCTCTGGTGTGGTAACGAATCCGGTTGTACCGCAGCCGGACAGGATGTTACCGTCCTTGCCGGTGCTGCCGCAGGCTCCCCCTGGGAGCCGGTCTATTCCAGCGAACATTTCGGCTCACTCCGCGGAATCTGGGGAATATCTGATTCCGACATTTTTGCTGTCGGTGATTTCGGAACCCTGCTCCATTATGACGGAAGTCAATGGACATCCATTGATATCGGCACTAATGAAATCCTGTATGGAGTCTGGGGTAGTGGGGCCGATGACGTGTATGTTGTGGGGGGCAATGGCACAATCATCCATTATGACGGAACGATCTGGACGCCGATGCAGTCTGGTACGGAAAACACGCTTGCCGGAGTCTGGGGCAATGGAGCCGACGAAGTCTATGCAGTGGGCGAAGACGGTACAATATTGCTGAAGGGCGGAACTGCCTGGAGCACACTTGAAACCGGCATTACGGAAGATTTCAATGATGCCTGGGCAGCAGCAGTCGGCGAGATTTATGTTGTGGGGTCGGACGGGTCAATTCTGTTCGGCAGAAGATCTTTTGACTGGGGATTGTTTTTTCCAGCCATCCTTTCGCAGGATCCGCAAGTTCGCAGCGGTGCTCAGGACGGTCGCTAAGAGATCAGTGATATGGGCGGGTTTATTTATTGCCGGGAGTACAGGCAGGTTGAACAGGTTCCATACAATCGTTCTGGTCTATAGATCTGTTTCTGTGATATGATGAGTAGATAAGTACAGGGGAGGGGGAACAAGGTGTGTAGTGGTTCCTCTCCCTCACCTCATTGATCCCACACAACTTTACCCCCCCCTCTATGGCAGCATCCAACAGGTTACCATCCTCTGATAATTCCCATGAAGCGGATAGTTCTCTGGTTTTTATCGGACGAAAAATTAACAGACAGGTCAGGCTTCTTCGTCTGTTCTTTATCTTTGGTCTACTGCTACTTGTCGGTTGCTTTTCCCTGGCGAATTTTTTGATTGTCAGGCAGATTGTTGAGCCCAATAATCACCAGATAGAGCTTGAAATAGCTCAGAAGGATATGGATCGGGTGACCCATGCCCTGAAACGTGAGATAGAATTTTTAAGTACATTTACCCTTGACTGGGCAGCCTGGGATGACAGCTATAATTTTGTTACCTCGGGCAATCCTGAGTTTATTAAGTCAAATCTCGTTGACACCTCCTTTACCGGCAATAATCTTAATCTGATCGTATTTTACGATCTTGAAGGCCGGGTTGTCTGGCAGCGGATTGTTGACCTTGAAAGTATGGAGGATATCCAGCTGGCCGAATTTCCCCTTGCCGGTCTACCTGCCGATAATCCGCTGCTTGCCCATGACGGGGATCCCTTTGGTGAGACAGCCGGTATAATGGTTCTTGTCGACGGTGAGTGGACAACTCTGCTTCTTGCAGCCAGGCCAATTGTAACCAGTGATCAGCAGGGGCCTGTTCGAGGGACACTGGTCTTTGGTCGTTTTCTTACCTGTGAAACTAAAAGGCAGCTGATCGAGCAAACCAAAATTAATCTGCACCTCCATCCCTTAGCGGAGATTAAACCTCCTGAATACGATAAGGGACTGGCCGCAGAGCTGGTGGTCGGCGGAAGCAGTGTCTTCAAGGAGGAAAAAGAAAAAATATTGGTGTACTCCCTGTTTCGTGACTACCAGGGGCGTCCCAACATTGTTCTGGAGGCCAATGCGGATCGATTTGTTTCTACCCAGACGGATCAGCTTATTAAATACGTACTTATCTCCAACGTGCTCACCGGTTTAGTTTCGCTTGTGGTCATCCTGATGTTCCACAACAGGCTGGTTCATTCGTTATCGAAAATTTTTCAGTTGTCCAGTGTAATGGCTCGAACCGGCATCCAGCCGGAGCAGGATGGGGCATTGACGGATGAGGAGTTGAGTCGGTTGGGCAATAATGTCTATCAGGCTGCTACGGTCCAGGCTGGAAGTCGGCTGCTGCCTCATAAATCTCTTGCTCCGGAAAAGAGTTCCAACCTGTGGGAGGTCAGCTTATGGCTTGCCCGCGAAGTCGAACAGCGCGGTAAGGCTGAAGCATCGCTCAGGAGAATTTCTAATCGGCTGGAAAAACTGGTGCAGGAACGGACAGGTGAGCTGCAGGAAGTCAATGACCAGCTGCAGCTGGAAATTAGTGAACGGCGTCAGTATGAGGTTAAACTTGAGAAATATCAAAAAAGATTGCGGGCAGTTGCCTCGGAGATGCTGGCGGTCGAAGAGCGGCAGCGGCGGCAGATAGCCCTTGATCTGCACGATCGGATTGGTCAGTCGCTTTCAGTGTCCCGGATGTCACTGGACTCCGTACTGGAACTGGAAACCATTGAAGATGTCCGGGAGCAGGTTGCCAAGGTTTCTGAGATCCTCCAGCAGACATTGCGCGATACCCGAACCTTGACCTTTGAGTTATGCCCTCCTGTGCTCCACGAGCTTGGTATCGGGGCCGGACTGGAATGGCTTGCCGAGATGATGGAGGAACGGTACGATTTACAGGTCAATGTTGAATATGAACCTCAGGCTGATTATACAGGCTCTCCGATTTTGACACTGGCCTTTCGTTCGGTGCGTGAGCTGCTGATGAATGTTGTCAAGCACGCCCATACTGATTCCGCCCGGGTCAAAGTCTGGCAGGAAGATGAGCTGCTACATCTGCAGGTCAGTGATCAGGGGGCAGGGTTTGATCCTGAGGATTTTGAACAGGATGACGAAAAGATGGGCGGTTTCGGCCTATTTTCCGTGCAGGAGCGGATGAAAAATATTGGTGGGAGTATGCGTATAAATTCGGCTGTGGGAAAGGGGACGGTGATTACCCTGGCCATACCGGTTGGCACGGTGACTTAAATTTTTGTAAGGAGAAGGAATGCCGGTTAAAATAGTGATTGCCGACGATCATAAAATTGTCCGTGACGGTCTCACCCTGCTTATTGATAAACAGCATAATTTTGAGGTTGTCGGGGAGGCGGAAAATGGACGGGAAGCTGTGGAACTGGTACGGCTGAAACAGCCGGATGTCGTTATTATGGATCTTTCCATGCCCGAGATGAATGGTATTGATGCTGCCAGTGAAATTGCGGAAGAGTTTCCGCGCTGCAAGGTCATCATCCTCTCAATGCACGCGGATAAAAGATTTGTCAACGGTGCCCTGCAGGCAGGTGTTGCAGGATTTCTCCTTAAGGAATGTGCGTTTAAAGAGCTGAGCAATGCGGTAAATGCCGTGTGCAACAACCAGTCATATCTCAGCCCTGAGATAGCTCATATGGTCGTGAGCGACTATCGAAATCATCTGAAAAGTAGTGATAAATCTGGTAACCTGACAACCAGAGAGCGGGCAGTTCTGCAGCTGCTGGCCGAGGGCTATTCAACCAAGGAGATGGCTGCAAAATTACATGTCAGCGCCAAGACCATTGAAGCAAGAAGGAGAATCCTGATGAGTAAACTGGGGATCACCTCAGTTGCCGGTCTGGTCAAGTACGCGATTCGCGAGGGGATATCTACGTTATAGGCTCGGTACTAGTGAGCTGTGTCCTGAAATACAATCAGAAAAATAATGCCTAATGAATATGAACAGGTCGCTTCTCTCTTGACAAAAAAACGATATATTATTACCGCGAGAAAGCAAAATTGTTCCTGGAGGGAGGGGACATTAATCAAAAATTAACCAACTATTCTTTTAAGGAGAAAGTTATGGCTGAAAATGAAGATAAAATAGAGAGTTTACTTAAAGCGGGTAAAACCTTTGAGCCACCCGTGGAAGGACGTGATCAGGCATGGGTTAAATCCATGGATGAGTACCATGCAGCCTATAAACGTTCCATGGATGATCCGGAAGGGTTCTGGGCTGACCGGGCCGAAGAACTGGTTACCTGGGATAAAAAGTGGGATTCAGTGCTGGAGTGGGATTACAACAAGCCTGAGATCAAGTGGTTTGACGGCGCCAAGCTGAACATGTCCTATAACTGCCTGGATCGTCATCTCACCGATGGCCGCCGCAACAAGGCCGCTATTATCTGGCAGGGCGAGCCGGACGAAGACGTCCGTGTGTACACCTACCAGATGCTCCATACCGAGGTCTGCCGGTTTGCTAATGTGCTCAAGAAAAAGGGCGTTAAAAAGGGCGACCGGGTTTCCATTTACCTGCCCATGATCCCTGAGCTGTCTATTGCGCTGTTGGCTTGTTCCCGCATCGGTGCCATTCATTCCGTGGTCTTTGCCGGATTCTCTGCGGTTGCCCTGCAGAGCCGTGTTCAGGATTGCGAGGCCAAGGTGTTGATTACCTCTGACGCAGTTATCCGTGCTGGTAAAACCATTCCGCTCAAGCCCAATGCAGATAGTGCTCTAGAGAATTGTGACTGCGTTTCCAGCTGTATCGTTGTCCAGCGGGCCGGTAATGAGGTGCCCATGCAGGACGGTCGTGATACCTGGTGGCATGATGAAATCGCTGCCGATGATATTGCCGGCACCTGTGAGCCTGAATCCATGGATGCCGAAGACACCCTGTTCATCCTCTATACCTCCGGTTCCACCGGTACCCCCAAGGGCGTTGTTCATACCACCGGCGGTTACCTGACCTATGCCATGCATACCTGTCAGTGGGTCTTTGACTTGAAAGATGATGATGTCTACTGGTGTACGGCCGACATCGGCTGGATTACCGGTCATTCCTATATCCTGTA
>CAZQKF010000041.1:0-9891 GCA_964593645.1 uncultured Desulfobulbus sp. | reverse complement strand
AGAGAAGCAATTGAGCTTATCTATACTAATTTGAAGCATAGCTTCCCGCTCCCCAAAGCATCCCTGTTCCAGCTCAACCTGATCCGGACAGATGTCATGGCTCAACTCAAAAACAAGTTACCGCCCGACTTCCTCTCTGACCTTGTCTTTCTTGATCCACCCTATGAGAAAAAACTGGCACAAAAGACCCTGCAGATGGTAGAAAAAGCTGGTCTTGTTCGTAAACACGGTCTGATCATTATAGAAGAACGCAAAGATGAGCTGCTGCCCCGGCAATGCGGCAGCCTGGAACTCGTCGATCAACGCCGCTATGGCGAGACCGGTCTCTGGCTGTATAAACAGGGTAAAAAATAACCGCTTACAACACTATCTTCCATGGCCGACAATACAACAGCACACCAACCTTTCTCTCCGGACAATGCCCCCCGCATTGCAGTGTACCCCGGCACATTTGACCCGATCACCAACGGTCACGTGGACATCATTAAGCGTGCCCTGCGTCTTTTCGACAAGGTCGTCATTGCCATTGCCATCAACTCACAAAAGGCACCGCTTTTTTCCCTGGAAGAACGCATTGACCTGATCCGCAAATGCTTTGGCCCCAACAACAACCGAATCGAGGTGGACACCACCAGCGGTCTCATTGTTGATTATACTGTTAAAAAAAATGCCTGTGCCATTGTCCGCGGTCTGCGGGCTGTTTCTGACTTTGACTATGAGTTTCAGCTGGCTCTGATGAACAGAAAGCTTGAACGAAAAGTGGAGACGGTGTTCCTGATGACCGGTTTCCGCTGGATCTACATAAGCTCATCTATTATCAAGGATGCAGCCAAGCACGGCGGCGATGTGGGCGGCACTGTCCCGGCCCATGTCCAAACAGCTTTAAAGAAAAAATACAACAACTGACATGACTGCAGAGGATAAACAAACATCACCCGGGAATGACCGGCGTGACTTCCTCGGCAAAGCTGCCAAATGGGTAGGTGCCGTGATCTGTACAGCCCTGTTGTTTCCCCTGCTCCGCTTTCTTGGTTTTACCATTAAACCAAAACCCCGTTATGTAACTGTGGCCGCACCATTGCCGGCAAGCGGTTTTCATGCGGAACGTGATTTTATTCTCTTTGCAGGCAGCAAGCAGCCCTGGGCTATCTCCCGCACCTGTACTCATCTTGGCTGCCGGGTCAATTTTCTGGAGGATAAGCAGTTCATTGAGTGTCCCTGTCACCAGAGCCGTTTTACGACCACGGGCAAACTGATCTCAGGCCCGGCCAAAAAAAACCTGCCCACCTTTACCGTAGAATCCAAATCCGATGAAAGCGGTCGGATAACCGGCTACGTGGTCACCCTGTAATGACAACTGCAGATCCGGAAACGACATCCATCAAGACCCGGATCCTCGGTATGCGTTGGGGTGGGCATGCACTGATCAGCCTGTATATCTCCGTCCTGTCGGGTATTGTCATTGGCCTGCAGTACAGCGCCCACGAGCCCTTTTACTCCACCACCACTATTGAACTGATCAGCCCGTTCGGTTCTTTCTGGCGTGCCCTCCATTATTACTCCAGCCAGGCCTTTTTCCTGCTCCTACTCGTCCACCTAATCGTTATTCTCTGGAAAAACGAATACACCTATACACGACCCGCCTGGATACGGTTAAGCGCCAGTGTACCGGTGGCCCTGCTCCTGCTCTTTACCGGCTATGTCCTGCGCGGTGACGCCACTGGCGAGGCAGCCGGAGCCATTGCCGAACATATTGCCCTGTCCATACCGCTGGTCGGAGAACCACTCAATAACATCCTCTTTGATATCAGCGTCGGGGCCATGAAAAAGGTCTACCTGAATCACCTCATCGGCCTGATGGTTCTGGGGGGATTTTGTGTATGGCCGCACCTCAGACGTTACACAGCAAGCTGGCGCAACCATATCCCGATTACCCTGCTGATTCTGGGCCTGTCTGTTGCCCTGACCACCCCCATGGAACCGGATCGCATCGGCCTGCTCCACATAGCCGGCCCCTGGTTTTTCTTAGGCCTGCAGGAGCTGCTCCGCTACCTGCCCACCTTCTGGGCCGGAGTCTTTGCACCCATAACCATCATCTTCGCCCTGCTCCTGCTGCCGACACAGCCGAAACAACGCAGCCGCTGTCTGTGGTTTATTGTTGTCTGGCTCATTGCCTATGCAGGCCTGTCCTATATCAGTTATGCCCGCATACAGCCGGATCTGGTTGTGATAGAGAAATCAAACCCGACCCCGACTCCGCCCGGGCCGGTATCTCTTTCCAAAAAACGGCAATAGGCGGGGCTGCAAGTGCTGTAAGCCTTCATTCCATGCGTATTATTAAACCCCTTATTTTTCTTTTCCTGTTCCTGGTCGCAGGTCTGGGTATAGCCCGGTTCATCTTTCTTGACCAACTGACGACCATGGCTCTGGACAAAGCCGGGATAAGGAATGCCGGTATTCATTTCAGCGTACTGAACCTGGGCAGGACCAAAATAGATACCCTGCAGGCAACGTTCAATCCGGCCTCGGGAGAGATGCTGCCCATTACCCTCAAGGATGTCGTACTGGATTACTCTCTGCAGCACCTGCTGACTACAGGTAAATGCAGCCGTGTCTCCATCGGGACTATGGAGATCAAACGAACTGCTCTGCATCACCCCCCCCCAGCATCTTCCCTCTCCCTGCCTCAACAGATATCGCTGCTCAGAGATGACCTGCGCGCCCGCCTTCCCCTGCAGGAATTACGAATAAACCAGCTGCTGCTTATCGGTGACTTCCCGGAACTTATCAAGGAAAAAGCTCTCAGCCTGCATGCCCTGATCAACGACACCAAAGTGACAGCCGATTTACAGCTGCAGCTGACCGAAAATACTAGAATTACGGCCAACCTGAACAGTGTTGATGCCCGGCAGGGCACAGCTGTTCTCACCGGAATGCAGGGTAAAGAGGAGATTATCAAAGGTACAATTACCCTGACCCGGGATACGTTGTCTGCAACAGCGGATCTACAGATCCTGCCGGTACTGGATCTGCTGCAGCAGACCGCAGGCGTCCAGGAACCGGTACGTGTCGACGGCAGTTTAACTGCCCATGTCACCCTGCCGCTGCCGTTACAGGAAACCGATAATATCCAGGCTGATCTCACCCTGACTGACAGTGCAGCGCATCAACTCCTCCTTACGGCAAAAGGCAATCCGACAACACGAGAGTTGACTGTCCTCCTCAGCGGCCTGGATCAAAAGCAGCAATTTCTACATACAGCATTCAGCCTTTCCAAACAGCGGGTCAGGGGGAGCTATCAATTCCAGGCCTCAGCTTTACGCAGCTTCCTGCAACCCTATCTGCAGCAGCCGATACCTGAGCTCAGCGGAAAATTCAACGGCAATTTTGTTCTTCCCCTGCCTGGCAGCAGCACAACTGCTTTTCAATTCACAGCTCTTGCCAAATCCCCTGCCCTGCTCACGTTCAGCAGCAGATCAGCCAACCTGCAACTCTCCGGAAAGGTCACAGGCCGGACGCTGGAGCTTGATCCTACGGCACAGCTCAGCGCAAAAAAACTCGGCATCGGAGCCGGCCGAGTGGATGCACTTTCCATTGGTCTGGCTGGAACATTCAACCGACACAACAACCACATCATTCTCCGCTTTGCCGCAAAACAACAGTTCCTGCTGCAGGGCATTACTGCCGGAAAACTGGCCGTAGACAGCTTACAGATAATCCCGCAATCTCCTATGCAGGCAACAGTCGACCAGAACATCTGGTCAGTTGCACCAAATAACTTCCTGCTCCGGCCCATGCAGACAGCATACGGGCCTAACATCGGTGTTACCGGCCCGGTTACCTGCACAGTCAGCCGCCTGGAAAATACCATAGCAGGAATAGTGCTGGATGCGGCTGTGACAACGCCGTCACTTAACGTACACCTTGCCGATCGAAAACTGGATCTTAAAGATGTCTCCTCCTCTTTTCAGCTTAAGCAAAACATTATTCACGGCTCGATGCAGGTAGCGCCCCAATCAATTCCCGGTAGAGTCAGAGCCACATTTTCTCATGACCTGAGCAATGCGGCCGGATCCTTCACCCTGCAAACCGACAGGCGCTTTGATGTTGACCCGGAGGGGGTCTCGCTTTCGCAACTGTTCACGCCCTGGCAATATCCTTTTGACCTGGACAAGGGAAAGATTTCCTGTAAGGCAAACGGCTCCTGGGCTCCCAACAAAAAACTTCGTCTGGACGCCTTTACAGCCGTTACCGGCGGAAACGGCTTTTTCAAGCAGTTTGTCTTTAACGGGCTGGCCCTTCGCCAGGATCTTGCCGTTCTCCCTCGTCTGTCCTCTAAGAGCGAGGGCAGCTTTGCCCTGCAGCAACTCATTGGTGCAATAGATATCCATGATATCCAGGCAAAACTTAATTTTATTCCCGCACAACAAGGCCCCCTGCCCCAGGTCGAGATTAATGATTTCAGCGCGTCTCTGTTTGCAGGCAGTATCAGCTCACCGGCCATCCTCTATGACCTGAATCAGCCGGACACTGCCTTTGTAGTGAAGATCAGCAACCTGGATCTGGCAACAATGATCAAGATGATCAAGATGGACAGTCTCCATGTGACCGGCAGAGTCAGCGGAGAGATTCCGGTCAGGATTAGAGGAAAAGAGGTGAGTGTGGACAACGGAACCCTGTACAGTGAACCGCCCGGCGGTGAAATACGATATACTCCGGAGAATACAGGCCAAACAGGTGTTACCGGGTATGCATTAAAGGCGGTGGAGGACTTTCGCTATAACTCCCTCAAGACAACGGCTGAATATCTGCCGTCCGGACAGCTTAATTTAGACATTGGCCTGCAGGGAATCAGTCCGGAACTGAGTACAACCCGGCCGGTTCATCTTAATATCCATGCCGAGCAAAACCTGCCGTCTCTACTGCAGAGCCTGCGCTTCAGCAAGGGTTTAACAGATGAACTGGACAAACGGGTAAATCAGCATTACAAATAAAGAATTCGTTCGTAAACCTGATTTCCAGTAAGCAAATGGAGGATATCTATGCAATGTAAACCAGCCTGGGTGATTGTGCCGGTATTTCTTGTGCTCGGCAGTTTCGGGTGCAGCCCGACGGTCCAGGTAGCAGCACCGGAGAAGCCGATTACCATCAATCTTAATGTTAAGATACAGCATGAAATTTTAGTCAAGGTGGACAAAGAACTTGACAGTGTGCTGAGTGAAAACAGTGGATTATTTTAAAGGAGAGCAGTTATGAAAAAAACAATTACCCTGATTCTTTTCGGCCTGCTGCTGATCTGCCAACCAGCCCTGGCCCTGGATCTGCAAACAGCTAAGGCACAGGGACTGGTCGGCGAAACAGCGACCGGGTATCTGGCCGCGGTTAAACCGACCCCTGAAGTGCAGCGACTGGTCAGCGACATCAACGGCAAGCGCAAGCAACATTACCAGAAGATTGCCCAGCGCAATAAAACCGCGTTAAGTGCAGTTGAGCAGCTGGCCGGGAAAAAGGCTCTTCAGAAGACGCCGGCAGGTCAATTTGTCAAGGTGAACGGTGCCTGGCAGAGAAAATGAGTTGCTTGCGTTGCCAGTGTAATGCATACATTCCCAGGCAAGAAGTATGAGAACGGGAAGCAGCAGATGTTGTTGCAGGAAGTAATGAAAAATAAAAAAAGCCGCGTGAGCAATCACGCGGCTTTTTTTATGCTGATACTTTATGCCTGAAGCCTGATACCTTGCTCAAAAGGCATAGGTGAACTTGGCCCAGATATTATAACCTTCGGTCTTGTTCTCTGCTGCCATTTCCCACTGGTTACGCAGGGAAAAAAACATATTCTGGTGATTGTACCAGATACCCGGGCCCACAGCAAAAACCGTACTGCGGTACCCTTCGTCCGCCTGCAGCAGATCCTGCACCGGAGCCGGAATGGAAGCATCGAGGTCATAGGAGTCATCGGTGGTCTGGACATAATAATAGCCGTTTACACCAAGACGAAATGAAGGGGTTATTGCATACGATACAGAGTAGTCAAAATGAAATTCCTGGCCCGGATCACGATCCACTTCAAACCCGTACACTGTGGCATAATCATCCTGGGTTGTATTGAAATCATACATGAATTTTGCAGAAAATTCCCAGCTGTCCAGCATATAGGTTACACCTAATACCGGTTCAATAGTCCAGAAATTCTTACCCACAGAGGCCATATTGCCGTCTTCCTGCCCCGTAGGGATATAGAAGTCTGCCAGCGAGGTAACCAAATGCAGTTTGCCTTCCTGCAGGTGCCAGGCAAGGATAAAGGGGCTGTAAATTACATACGGCACCGAGGTGTCATCATAGGATCTGGTCGCTTCCGGGCCTACCGGGACCTTAAAATTCAAATCCTGGCTGATGATGGGAACAAAGGCATGCATACCGTAATTGGCCCCCAGGATGGTCTTCTCGCTCATCCACAGAAAACGAAAGACATTGGCAACAACTGAAACATCATCAAATGCGCCAATCTCATCACCATTATCGTCATTCATGGTGTCGGCGTTATAGTAAAACATATAGTCCAGAAAATAAAATCCTGGAGGCGGTACTGCGCCGGCCATAAAGGCTTCAGCGCCATTGGGGTAATTCTGGCCGCCACCGGCCATGACCTGACCGCTGAACCCGAGCATGGCAACAGCCAGGCACAGGGTCATAATTTTTTGCATCATCTTCTCCCTCCTCTTTTTTTCAGCGGCTGTACTGTGCCGCCAGGTAAATTTAAAAAAAGTTATCAGATTTTCAGAGGAATATCAACACGGACAAGAAAAAAAATGAATTGTGGTTCAGAATTTGTTTATTTTGAGGTACGTCCTTCCCAGGATTTGACTATAAGGTCTCTTTCATTATTTGTTGTGATGGCTGCAAATATGCTCCAGCACTGCTGGTTACATTTTGCCGTGCCGGATAATAGAAACAAGCAGCCAGAACCCCATGACACCGGCAAGCAGAAAGCCGGCCAGGCCGATAATAGGGATACCGTTCCAGCGGGGTGGAATGTCGGATAAGACGATAAGAGAAGAACCGATGATCTGGGCAGCCAGGACAATGGCAAACGAAATTCGATTTGAAACCCGGTCAAGAGATCGCTCCATGGGGCGTAGGCCACGGTGTTCAAACTCAAGCTTCATCTTGCCCTTGCGCAGTTGGGAAAGGATACTGCGTGCCTCTTCAGGCAAATCACGGATCAGATTCAGATACTGACTGCTGGTCTCCCCCACTTCTTCGGCCAGACGCTTCGGCTTCATCCGGCCCATCTTTATCTTTTTCATAAAAGGGCTGGCCAGCTCAATGAGTTCAAGCTGAGGATCAAGCACCAGGCCTACGCCCTCCACAGTGGTCATGGCTTTGAGCATCAGGTAGAGGTTGGGCTGCAACGAAAGTTTATGACGACTGACCAACTCCAGCAGATCCTGCAATATTTTACCGGCCTTGAGCTCACCCAGAGAAAGATACAGATACCGGTCAAGAAAATCCCCCACATCAAGGGCCAGCGCATCCCTGTCCAGATCACCCTGCGCAATGGTTATCTTCAGCACGTCCGAGGCCACCTTGGATTCATTGCCGCCGACAATATTAAGAACAAGATCGACAAACTCCTCCCGATCTTTAAGCGACAGCCTGCCCATCTGGCCAAAATCTATGAAACAGATCACATTATCCGGCAGTATAAAGATATTGCCGGGATGCGGATCAGAGTGGAAAAATCCGTGGACAAAGATCTGCTCCATCACAAGATTAGCACCACGCTGCGCGATCAGTGGTAGATCATATCCTTTGTTTTTCAGAGTCTCAATATCTGAGGCCTTGATCCCGTCAATCCGCTCCAGCACCAGCAGTCGCTCCGTTGACAGCGACCGATATACCTCGGGCACATGAATTTCAGAATTGCCTTCAAACTGGCGGGAAAAACGCTGGATGTTTGACAACTCAATGGTGAAATCGATCTCCCGGGACAGACTGCGGGCAAATTCATGAACAATAGCTGTAGGGCGATGGCCCTGGACTTCTTCGAGATGCTCCTCCATCAAACGGGCAATGTGGGCCAGTATCTCCAAGTCAACGGCTATGGTATTTTCAATACCCGGGCGTTGAACCTTGATCACTACATCCCGGTTTCCCCCATGCTCTGTTCCTCCCTGATCGGCAGCAAGACGGGCTGAATGCACCTGGCCGATGGAGGCTGCAGCCAGTGGGGTGGAATCAAAATATTCATAGATCTCCGAAGGATCTTTGCCCAGTTCCTCCTGAAAAATCTGCTGCACCTCTTCATACGTAAAGGGCGGCACGCTGTCCTGGAGTTTGGCCAACTCATCAAGGTATTCGGGCGGGATAAAATCAGGGCGGGTGGAGAGCAGCTGACCAAGCTTAATAAAAGTCGGGCCAAGCTCTTCCAGGGCCATGCGCAGGCGTGCAGGCCGGGAATGACGATCAAGCTGCTCACGCGGCTTGCGGTTGATCATCTGCAGGCCTGTTTCCAGGTACTGGTCAATATGCAGACGATCAACCAGATCACTGAATCCGTATTTAAACAGAACCCGCAGGATCTGCTGGTAACGGCTCAGGTGCCGATAGGTTCGGTTAATGGCCCCAAGCTGCCTGATGCTGAACATCAGGGTTTTACTCGTTGGTCTGTTTGTTAAGAGCTACCTGCAGTTCTTCAATCATACGGCGCAGGTCGGCAACCTCGTCGCTGGTAGCCAGATCCAGCTGCTTAACCCGGTCTTCCACCTGGCGGTTCAGCCACAACTCCAGCTGATCTTTGGCAGATTCAGATTTTTTGATCAGCTCATCAACAAATTCTTTACCTTCATCCTTGGTTATCTTGCCCTTGTTGACCAGTTCACCACGGAGTTCTTCAATCTTATCCTTGGTCAGAAAAGCGGCACCAACACCGGCATAGACAACGTTTTTCAGTAAATCCTTCATGAGACTATTCCTCCTGGTTAAAACAGTTTGCAGTAACGGTAGTATCTCAGGCGTACTTGCCCTTGCTACTCCTTAGCTATATCTCTGTGATATACTTTAAGATCAAACTCTGTATCAGCAAGTATTTTCTGTAGATAGTCAGTCACGGCAACAGAGCGATGCCGGCCGCCGGTACAGCCCACGGCAATACTGAGATCGTCCCGGCCAGCCGCCTTGTGGCTCTGCAGCAGAAAGGAAAGGCAAGGTTCCAGATGCTTAAGAAAATCACGACCTGTCGTATTGTCCAGCACATAGTCTGCCACGGATTTTTCCAGTCCCGAATGATGCCGCAGTTCTTCCACCCAATAAGGATTGGGCAAAAAACGGACATCCCAGACCGTATCCGCCTCAGGGTAACCGTGCTTAAAGCCAAATGAAAACAGCCGAACTTTCAACACTCCACTCTCAACAGTTGTTCAGGATGCCGAGCACAGCATCCGGATACCCTCCGCCTTTTCCGAGATGCCCCGTTTGAGCACCTCGTGATTGTAAGCGGCAATTACATCCCGACGCTTGATCATACCAAGCACCCATGGGTCTTCCATGCTCTCCACCACTGGGATTTCTTCAATACCCTTCACGTCAAAGAGCTGCATGGCATCATACAGGTTATCATCAGGGGTCATGCTGATCACATCACGACTGCAGATGGCGCCGACCAGGAAACAGACCCGCTGTTCTTCATCGTGAAGAATCGTCTTCACATCCTGCATGGAGACCACGCCCACCATCCTGCCGGTATGATTGATCACTGGAAAATAAAACGAATCCTTGGCCATGGCAAACAGTTCAAGAAGATGATTTATATTTGCAGTTTCACTGATAAAATCTACTTCCTCAGTCAGGGCCTTACCAACCCGGATAGATTTAAGAATAGCCACCTCTCGCCCC
>CAZQKF010000040.1:0-10106 GCA_964593645.1 uncultured Desulfobulbus sp. | reverse complement strand
CCTGCAAGGTTTTTTCGCCGGCAAAGAGCAGATCAAGGATATGATCGGTGGGGGTCTGCCGCCCCAGAAATTGCGTACAGCCGGCACAGTAAGTGATAATCCGCTTCCCGGCCGCTTCCACCGCCCGGATGGTTGTCCAGGTATCGGCCAGTTCTTTATCCAGATACCCAACCGCCCCCCCTTCCCCGCAACAGATCGTTTTGACTCTGTGATGCTTCATCTCAACGGTTGTCAGTCCCAACTTTGCGACCAGTATTCGCACAGCCTCATGTACCTGTGGCTGATTCCGTACTCCACACGGATCATGGACAGTGACCTCTCCAGCCAGGACAACAGACTTGCATTGCAACGTGGCTAGCAGCTCGTAAATAGTCTGCACTTGCAGGCCCTCACCGTACCGGTCAAACATCCTGAAACAGTTTGGACAGGCAACCAGTACCTTGCGAACACCGGCCTGGAGAAGCCGGTTCTTAAGCACGGCAAAGGAGGCGGAGAAAAAGTCTATCCTGCCAAGATCATGGGAGGGCTTAGTGCAGCAGTCGAGTACAATGCCGAGGGCCGGGATTTGCTGTTTGAGCACTTCCAGTACCTGCTCCACCCGCTCAGGCCGGGTTCCGGCAAGAGCACAGCCCGGAAAAAATACCGTGTCACACCCTTGAGGTAGACCGTACCAGGAAAAGGTGCTGGAACAACCCCATTTCTCATAACTGATCAAAGGCCGGTGCGCAGCAAAAGTTCCGCAATTTCCGGCAACGGCCTGCCGACGAAGCGAGGAAAACATAGCCGCAGGATCGATATCCACCGGACAGACTGCCGTGCAGAGACCACAGAGGCTGCAGGAAAAAAACTGCTGGAAATCCAAGGATCCGCTCATTGCAGCCCGGGCCTGCTCCACAGGCAAACCATTTGCCTGCAGATACCGGCATTCTTTTTGGCAGAGACCGCAGGACACGCAAAATTCTGCAACCGAGCCACATTGCCCTTGCCAGTCATCAAGCTGTAACGCTGCTTCCTTATTCTTTGCTCTGTTTTCAGCCATGGGTCAAGAGGAGAAAAGTATTACCTCACAGTACGAAGCAGCACCACCGTATTGTGTTTGAATCTTAAACGGAAGATTTAAGCACTGCAATCGACGCAATTCCGTCGAAACTACCATGTCATGGTAAAAAGTCCCAATTGTAAATTTAACATCTTTTCTTACCAGACAAGCACTGATGACAAAGCAGTATTGATCAAATTGATTTTTTATGGTGTAACCTTAGTATGGTAAAACCATATTAGCCTACGTATAAGACCTGCAGGCTGTATCTGAATTGGGAGCGAATGGTGGTCAAGTCAAAAATCTTTTATAAATCAATGCTGATGGTGAGTGCGATTATCCTTACCTACACCTGTGCGCTCTTACTCATCGTCCTGCCCCAGGTAGAAAGCAGTACCTGCTCTCTTGAAGAAAAAAACAGTAAGGAAGTACTTAACAAGGTCTTGCTGATTGCAAAGAACATGCACCTGGATCTTGAAAATTTCAAAAAACATGCCCTGCAGTACCATGAAACAGAATTGCGAAATTTGACAGATGCCTTCTGGTCCATTGTCGAGACCAAATATGAGCAGTCACGTCCGGAAAACATCGGCTCCATCCTGCAGGCCAGAGGGAAAAAATTTCAAAAAGACCTACTCAGATTTTACAATAAAAACAAGACGGTCATGAGCACGGAAGAGCTCAAGCAGGCCATCATAAATTATGTCAATATCTTCAGATATGATAATGGATCAGGGTATTTTTTCATTCATAAACAGACGACCGTAGTAGAGCATCCTATCTACCCCGAATTCAAGGGCCGTGATTTTGCCGACATCAAGGATCAAAACGGCGTATATTTTGTCCGTGAATTTTACGAGCGCTGCCGAAAAAACGGTTCCGGAATCGTCCATTACCAATGGAAACATGCCGAGACACAACAAACTGAAGATAAGGTTGCCTATGTCTTTACCTTTGAACCGTTTGACTGGATCATAGGTACAAGCGCTTCAATACGCGCATTACAGAACTCTCTTAAAGACGAGGTTATCTATCTTGCAAATACAATCCGCTATGGTCGGGATAATTATTTCTTCATCAACGGCTACGACTATAGGGTGATCGCCCACCCTTACATTAAAAAAGATACTGATTACAGCGAAGAACGTGACGTAAACGGAACATTGATTGTCCCGCCTATGGTCAATCAGGCTCGTAAGAACGGCCAGGGATTCACTCGCTACCAGCGGAAAGATCCAAAGGGAAACAGTACCTTTGAAAAGCTGACATTTTCCAAGGATTTTCCTGACTGGCAGATGGTCATCAGTACGGGTTCGTCCATTGACGACATCAGGAAAGAGATTGACAAGCGAAAGAGTGAACTGATTGAGCAGCTGCGCCGGATCATGAGTACAACAACAATCGGCAAAAGCGGCTACCTGTTCATTGTTGACGACCAGGCAACGATGATTATTCACCGCAACAAGTATATGGAGGGCAAGGACATCACCACCATGAAAAATCCCTCCACCGGTAATCCCATCTTTAATGATTTAAAAAAAGCAGCCGAAGCCGGCCGGCCGTTCTACTTTAAATGGGACAAGCCCACGGACAAGGGTAATTATATTTACGACAAGGTCGCCTGGGTCGAATATGTTCCCGAGTTGCACTGGTACATCACCTCTTCCGCCTATGTCGATGAACTGCAGGCGACCTCAAACCAGTTAAAACATGGTATAGTCCTTCTCGGTCTTAGTATTCTCCTGCTCGCCTTTCTGCTCAGTTTTCTGTTTTTTAGAAACCTGCTGAAACCAATCTCCACCCTCTCTACTCTGGCCGGGCAAGTCACCCGCGGTGATTTTTCCGCCCGATCAACAATACACAGCAATGATGAGATAGGAGTTCTTTCGCGCGAGTTCAATACCATGGTCGATACCATTGAGAATAATATTCATATCCTGGATCAGAAAGTCGCGGAAAAAACGCAGCAGGTTGAAAAACAAAACAAAACCTTTGCAGCCCTCTTCTATGAGAGCAGCGACGGCATACTGCTCCTCCAAGGCGGTCTCTTTATTGATTGCAACAGAGCAGCCTACCAGATGCTCAAGTATGACAACAAACAGGAACTCATCGCCCTTCCTCCCACGGCTATCTCTCCGAAAAGACAGCCCGACGGCAAAGATTCCCAGGAAAAAGCCGATGAGATGATACAAATCGCCCTGGACAGGGGATCAAACCGTTTTGAATGGGTACATCTCTGCAAAGACGGCAGTGAAACATTTGTAGAAATCGTCCTGACCAGGATTGTTATTAGGGATGATGCGCTCATTCACGTTGTCTGGCGCGATATCAACGCCAAAAAAGCGGCAGAACGCCTCCTGCAAAAGACTGTTAATGAGTTTGGCGCCGTCATGGATGCCATTGATTACGGTGTGCTCTTTATGGACGATCAGTTGCACGTAAGAATTGCCAACCAGGCCTTTCGTGACATCTGGGACATACCTGCCGATTTTGTATCCCGCCATCCAACCATGCGGGAGCTGATGGAATTTAACCGCTACAATGACCTCTACCCCATTACAAACAATGATTTTGATCAGTACATGGATGCACGGGAACAGGAGGTACACAACGGTGCGATTGCTCCAACGCTGCTCACTCGCAACGACGGCATGATCCTGCAGTATCAGTGTATTGTCCTACCTGACAACTGGCGTATGCTCACCTATTTTGACGTAACTGAACTGAAAAACACCCAGGATCAACTTTCCCGGGCCCAGAAAATGGAGGCCATCGGCATGATGGCTGGCGGGGTTGCCCATGATTTGAATAACATCCTCTCAGGCATTGTCAGTTATCCGGAACTGCTGCTACTCCAACTGCCGGAAGACAGCAGCCTCAGAAAACCCCTTGAGGAAATCCTGGATTCCGGGAAGCGGGCTGCAACAGTGGTTGCGGATTTACTCACGGTTGCCCGGGGAGCGGCCAGCACCAGAGAGCCCCATGATCTCAATACATTAATTCACGAATATCTCCATTCTCCCGAATGGCGGAAACTGCAGTCCCTGCACCCAGGCATCCGCTGCACGCAGCATCTTGACGCAAAGCAGCCAATTATCTCCTGCTCGCCCGTACATATCAAAAAAACAGCCATGAACCTGCTGACCAATGCAATGGAGGCCATCGGTGCGCAGGGCGAGGTTCGCATTGCAACCTCGAATCTGGAAATTGCAGATGACGATTGCCCTGACCAAGACATCCCTCCGGGTCGGTACGTCATCTTCACCGTCCAGGACAGCGGCCCCGGTATAAGCAGCGAAGACCTTGATCATATTTTCGAGCCCTTTTACAGCAGAAAGGTCATAGGTAGAAGCGGTACCGGCCTCGGCCTGACGGTTGTCTGGAACACAGTGGAAGAACACGGCGGCAGGATACTTGTAAAGAGCAGTGAACAGGGAACGCTTTTTACCCTCTACTTTCCGATCAGTGCAGACAAAATTAAACCAGAAGAAGAGGCCCGGCCAGCCCTGTTGGCGACAACCAAGGGAGAGCATATCCTGATAGTTGATGATGAGCCACAGCTACGCGATATTGCCTCCCAGATACTGACGAGTCTGGGCTATACTGTCTCAACCGTTGCTTCCGGTGAAAAGGCTATTACCTTTACCAAGGAACACTCTGTGGATTTGCTGATGATAGATATGCTCATGGATCCGGGCATAAATGGCCGCCGGACGTATAAACGGATCCTGCAGTTCAAACCGGAACAAAAAGCCCTTGTTGCCAGCGGATTCTCTGAAAGTGATGACGTTAAGGCCACTTTGAAGATGGGGGCCTGTGGATTTATTAAAAAGCCTTACTCAATCTATCAGCTTGCCGGGGCCGTAAAAGAAGCACTGGAGTCTTCTGGGTAAAATGACACTGGTACCCAAGAAGAAGTGTAGCTCCAAAAAAAGTGCAGGAGGTTTAATTTACTTCAGGATTCCTCTTTCGTACTTTTGTTCAAGGCTTCAGCCAGGGCGGCCATCCTTGTCCTGGGCGGCTGCAGGATAGCCTGCAGTGCTTCTCTGGAATAATTTTCCTCAAGAAAGGACTGTACCGGGAACCGTTCAAACCAGCAGTTCAGTATATTATGGCAGGGCAGCCCTTCGTGCATGATCCGGCAATAGCCAAACCCCAGGGTGTGGCCTAACATCCGGCAATATCCGCTTTTGTCATCATATTGTTCTTTCATTTTTTCTTTCCCGTCAGCTGTACAGAAATCGTATTGCTGGAACCACGAAAATGGAGCCAACAGACTAGGGTAACCAAAACCAGCACACCAGTCAAATACCAAGGAAACCAGGTAAGAGAACGACGAAAGGCCTCATCTTCCACCAGAACACTGCTCCAGTGCAGGTGTTCGGCCACTACGCTATGACGCAGTCGTGAAATGAGCAGGGCATACAGGATACCGACCAGGCCATAGGCGGCATTAAAGGCCAATCCCTTGAAACTGAGCACTGTGGCCCGGTGGTGTGAATCGGTAATGGTATTAAGATAGGTGCTGGTAAAAAAAGAGGTGAGCATCATAGTGACAAAGACCAGCACCATGGGGAGTATCCCGAAATACGGCAGAAACAGGGTCAATCCCCATGTAGAGGCCAGGGCCAGCCCGGTTATCCACAATACATTAGTCAGCGGCTGCAGCCGGGCAGCCATTTCCCGGGCAATCCTCGGTACGATCAGGCCGATCAGGGCAATGCCGGATCCTATAAGGCCGAAACTTGCTTCAGGCAGATGAATCACCCGGTAATACTGGCTGGTCATGGTCACCAGCATCCGCAGAACATGGTCAAAGCTCATGCCGAAGAGTATGACGGCCAGGGCCGGCGGAGTATGGAAAATCCACTTGCCGGCTGACAGGGTCAATCTGGTGGCATCCACTATTTTCTGCCTGACATTGCTCTGCCTGGTATTGGTCAGCCTGTCGAGGACGGGATCTTTCATGCGAAGCGTCGTAAACAGCGACAAAACAGCGAGCACCAGGGTGAGGTAAATCGGAAAGCGCATGGTCACCTGCTGGCTGAAATTTGTCTCCAGTCCGAACCAGTGCAGGATACCGTTGACCGTATCAGGTGCGTAGACCATGGCCCCAAGGGTCATGGTGACCATATATGCGATATTCTGCACCCGCATCTGAATATCCAGCACTCGGGGCCAGTCTTCGGGATCTCCCTGGGCCACCAGGGTATCATAGGCCATGGCCTCATCCGCGCCGCTGGCCAGGGCTTCACCCAGGCCGCCCAGAATCCGGTTGATAAGAAACACGGTAAAAATCAGGGTGCTGCTGCCCAGGGGCACAAAACTGAGCAGCAGCATCTCCGCAATCATCAATGAACTGGTGGCAACCAACAGCCGTTTTCGCCCAATCAAATCCGCCAGTGCCCCGGAGGGAACCTCGGCCAGCACTATGGTTGCAGCCCAGACCGTATTGAGCAGGGCAAATTGTTCAATGGTTAAACCATAGTCTAAAAAGAGAATCGTAAACACCGGATAGTAGAACCGGGCATTGTACAGGGCCCGAAAGGCTATAAACCGTCGAACATTGGCAAGGACAAAGGGGGAAGATACTTTTGTGGCCATGAACCATCATGAAAAGCAAACTACTGTTTGTCAAGATATTACCGAAGAGTTGATCATACCGGGCGGTCGTACTGACGAGCTGGATATACATAAAAAAGTCGCTTATTCAGAGAACTTCTGGTAAATAAATAAGAATCGATCTCTTTTACAGGGAACTATTCATCTTTCATGCCTGCAGAAAATAAAACGATATATACAAGCGAGTACACGGTCTGTCCCGGCTGTGACCTGCTGCTGACAAAAATTCAGCCGACGGCAGACAGTACAGTGGTCTGCCCACGCTGCGGGTTTCGGCTGCACCGGGAGATTAAACAGTCGGTGCAGAAAACACTTGCCCTGGCTGTCACCGGTCTGCTCCTGTACCTGCCTGCAAACTTTTATCCCCTGCTCACCTTTGATGTTCTGGGTACCAAGGCCACAAGCTCTCTGTATGCAAGTACCCTGAGCATGTTTGACCAGGGCCAGGTCTTTGTCGGTATTATTGTTATCCTGACCGGATTTATCTTCCCGCTGGTCACCCTTTCTCTGCTGTTCTGGGTCAGCGCCGGACTCACACGGGGCTGGAAGGCACGCTGGATCCCTGATTTTCTGCGCTGGTACCAGCACCTGACGGAATGGGCCATGACCGACGTATATATGATTGGTATCTTCATCACCATTATCAAGATGGGGCACATGGCTGAAATTGAATATAATACCGGTTTCTTCTGCTTTATCGGCCTGGTTATTATTACAGTTGCCGCCCAGACAGTTGTGGACAAAAATTTGTTCTGGAAATTAATTGAAAGAGACCAAGGGAACCAGGAAGAGGACGAAAAAATTTCTATCCCGACGGCTGCGCTGACAGGTGTAGGGGCCGGGCTTGTCCTCTGCCACACCTGCCATAAGACCATGCCTGTGTCGGAACTCGCCCGTGAAGACCACCCGCTCTGCCCCCGCTGCGGTGAATCCATGCACCAGCGCAAACAGGGAAGCATCAACCGCTCCTGGGCACTTGTTATCACTGCGGCCATTCTCTCTATCCCGGCAAACGTCCTGCCCATCATGGAGGTGGAGTACTTCGGCAGCCCTGATGCCAGTACCATTATGGACGGCATTATCTATTTTTTTCAAGAGGGATCCTACGGAATCGGTGCCGTGATCCTCACAGCCTCCATCCTGGTGCCGATGTTCAAGATCTCCGGCATGACCCTGATCCTGCTCTCCATCCAGTTGAACTGGACCAGCTGGCTCAGGCATAAATCACTTATGTTTCGTTTTATTGAGTTTATCGGCCGCTGGTCCATGCTGGACATCTTTGTTATTGCCCTGCTCTGTACCCTGGTCCAGTTCGGCTACCTGTCAACCATCCGTCCCGCGCCCGCAGCATTGTATTTTACCTGCGTTGTACTCTGTACGATGTTTGCAGCCATCAGCTTTGATCCCAGGCTGCTCTGGGATACTGTTTCAACCGATTCACCTGCCAAGGAAACCCTTCATGCAACAACCTGAACTTCGCAAGCGCCGCCCTCTTTCTCCAATCTGGTTCCTGCCCTTTCTCGCCCTCTGTATCGGGGGATGGCTGCTCTACACCAGTTATCGGGATGCCGGCATTGATATCACCATTCACTTTGAAACCGCTGACGGCATCACTGCCGGTAAGACCAAGGTTATTTACAAGGGGATTACGGTGGGGACGGTTTCCAGTGTAGCCATCGACACCGAACTGGACGGCGTTATTCTCCAGGTGGAAATGGATAAGGAGACACGATCCGGCCTGGTGGAAGACACTATGTTCTGGATTGTCAAACCCGAGATTTCCGCAGGCAGGGTCAGCGGTCTTGAAACTCTGCTCAGCGGATCCTATATTGGTGTACGCAAAGGGAAATCTTCTATTGAACAGCGCGTATTTACCGGACTGAACACCCCCCCCCCGATGACCCACGATCTGCCCGGACTGCACCTTATTCTGGAAACGGAAAAACTGTATTCGCTGCAGCGCGGCTCCCATGTGTACAGTAAAAACCTGAAAATAGGCACGGTGGACGACTATCGGCTCAACGATGACGGCCTGATCACGATTGACATTTTTATCAAACCGAAGTTCAGCCACTTGATTCGCAAGGGCACCAGATTCTGGAACTCCAGCGGTTTGTCGGTTACCGGCGATTTGCAGAGCGGCCTGAGTGTCAATGTTGAATCCATGGCCGCACTGATCTACGGTGGAATAACCTGCGGCACGCCCAAATCCATCAAGGATAGTCCTCAGGCAGAAAACGACGAGACATATCCCCTGTACAGGGATTTCGCAGATGCCCAGTACGGCATCTCCATGACCCTGCAGTTAGCCAGCGGTGACGGTATTGTCGAGGGCAAGACCAAAGTCATGTTCCGGGGACTTAAAGCGGGGGTGGTCCGCTCGCTGAATATCAACAATGATGAATTTCATACCGTGACCGCCACCATTATGCTTGATCCCAGGGCGGAAAAAATTCTCCGCCAGGGCACCAGGTTCTGGGTCATCCGACCCCAGGTCTCCATCGAAGGAATCAAGAACATCAACACCTTGATTTCAGGTCCTTTTATAACCTTTCAGATCGGTGACGGGCCGTTTAAAAATCATTTTGTTATCGACTCCACCCCCATGCCCAAACCGTTTCTGCGCCCGGGCAAACATTTTATTCTTCAATCCAAGGACAGCGGCTCGCTGAGTATCGGTGCACCAATCCTGTACAAACAGCGCAAAGTCGGCGAAATTACCAATGTCCGCTTTGCAGAAGACGGCCGGGGAATCCGTACGGAGATTCTGGTGTATGATCCATATGTTCCTCTGGTTCGTGAAGATGCTGTTTTCTGGAATGCCAGCGGGGTTCAGGTCAACGGCACCCTGTCTAATTTTCATGTCAACCTGGCCTCGCTGCGCTCTATGCTGGCGGGTGGTGTTGCCTTCAGCAATCCAGTTTCCGAACATAGGGACAAGGCAAAACCGCAGGCAGAGAGCAACAGCTCATTTGAACTCTATGCCGGTCGGGCTGAGGCGATTAAGATGGTTCCGACCATGCGAAAACCCGGAACGATTCTTCGTCTCGAGGTGAAAACGATGTTGCCGATCAGTGAAGGGGCTCCGGTACTGTATAACAAGATTCCAGTCGGCGAGGTTTTGAGTTTTAAACTTGCCGATAGAAAAAAACAGATTGAAGGCAGTATTTTGATCTATAAAGAATTTATTCATCTGGTCAACAGCACGACCCGGTTCTACAATTCATCCGGGGTCTCTCTGGATGCCTCTCTGCAGGGTGTGTCTCTACAGGTTGAATCCATTGATTCTCTGGTGGCCGGGGGGGTTTCCTTTTTTACCCCAACCGACGGCAAGCCGGTCAAAAAAGGTCAATCCTTTCCCCTGTACACAAACAAAGAAGACGCTCTCCAGGCCGACGCTTTGGTGCTTACCCTGCAGTTCAGCAGTGGTACCGGTATCAGCAAA
>CAZQKF010000039.1:0-10269 GCA_964593645.1 uncultured Desulfobulbus sp. | reverse complement strand
CCATTCCAGAGAAAGGTCAAATAGAACAATACCAGCTGTATACCGGCAGAACGGGCGAGCGGGGAACCGACGGCCGACTTGTTGAACGTAGTGCAGACTCTATTACGCTTGCAACCACGGCATCTCTGCCGCCTCGCTCAGGCTTCACCGTCGTCATCTCATGGCCCAAGGGGGTAGTTGACGAGCCGAGTTTTATCCAACGGGCATTCTGGTTTCTGGGCGATCTCTCAGGTATCGCCTTCGCCGGTGCAGGTCTGCTTCTATTAATCGTGTATTACTTCATGAGCTGGCTGAAAGTCGGCCGTGATCCGGAATCAGGACCGATTATTCCGGTGTTTACTGCGCCGAAAAACCTCTCTCCGGCGGCCGGGCGCTATATAATGAAGATGGCCTTTGATGAGCAGTCTTTTGCGGCAGTCTTAATTAATATGGCGGTCAAAGGGGTGTTGAAAATTGAACAAAACAATGACGAATATACCCTGCACCTGCTCACTCATGCAGTGGAAAATTTAAGCAAAGGTGAACTTGCAGTCATGAAAAAACTCTTTACATCAGAGAGTTCGATCGTGATGAACAAAAATAACGGGCAGAGTATCCGGTCGGCAATCAGTGTCCTGAAAAAGACTCTGCGCAGAGATCTGGTGAATATTTATTTTACAACAAACCGCTTAAAATTGGTGCCGGGCATTCTTATCTCTCTGGGTATACTGCTGGCCATTGTTGCATCAGGCAAGGATGTTATGACTGCCGGTTTTATCTCCATTTGGCTGGTCGGCTGGTCAGGCGGAGTCGCGGCGTTATTTATGCAGATGGTAAACAGCTGGCGAATTGTCCTGATTTCCGGCAATGGATTGGCTACTAAAACTAAAGCCTTGATCCATACCTTTTACTTTGTTCCCTTTTTCGGCGGCTTGGTCATGGGAACGTTTATTTTGTACAGCCAGGTTTCCTGGCCTGGAGTGCTGGTACTCCTGGTAACTCTTGCTGTAAATTGTATCTTTGCCTGGCTGCTTAAGGCACCGACCCTGAAGGGCCGCAAAATCATGGATCAGTTGGAGGGATTGCGGTTGTATCTCTCGGTTGCGGAAAAGAATCGGCTGGAGATGTTTAATCCGCCGGAAAAAACACCTGAGCTGTTTGAAAAGATGCTGCCCTGGGCCCTAGCGCTTGATGTGGAGCAGCAGTGGTCGGAACAGTTCAGTGATCTTCTCAATGAGGCAGGCAGCCTGGAGCAGAAGTCCCCGTCCTGGTACAGCTCTAACCTAAATCTGTCAGCACGTAATTTCAGCTCGGCTATCGGCGGCGGTCTTGCCGCATCTATTGCATCTTCCTCGGTGCAGCCGGGTTCCTCTTCAGGCTTCAGTTCCGGCGGGTCATCCGGTGGTGGCGGCGGAGGAGGCGGTGGTGGCGGATGGTAAAAGATCTACCCCGCATACTCCTGCTTGAGCCCTATTACGGTGGTTCCCATAAGGCATTCCTCACCGGTCTGCAGCGTTATGTTGACTGTCGGTTCACACTGCTGTCGCTTCCGGCCCGTAAGTGGAAGATGCGGATGCAGTTGTCGGCTCCCTGGTTTGCAGAAAAAATAGTAGAGCAGCACAGGGGCGGGGCTCATTTTGATGCGATCCTGACGTCGACCTTTATTGACGTTGCTGTCTTGCGCAGTTTGCTTGCTTCCCAGGGAATTCGTTTACCTCTTGGGGTATACTTTCACGAAAATCAATTCAGTTATCCCGGTCAGGTCAACGATTCCGGCATGTTCCAGTTTACCTCCATCAACTTTACCTCAGCCCTGTGTGCGGACAGTCTTGCCTTTAACAGCTCTTATAACCTGGAAACCTTTATAGACGGGACCTGCAAATATCTAAAAAAAGCCACGGATATGAACCTGCAGCACCTGGCAGATACCATTCGAGTTAAATCTACGATACTGTACCCGGGAATTGATTTTAGTTGTATAGATGCAGCACCTGCTCGTCAGAAAAACGATATCCCGGTACTGGTATGGAATCATCGTTGGGAACATGATAAGGATCCTGAAACTTTTTTCCAAACACTGTTTGCCCTGAAAGATCAGAAATTTAAGCTGATCGTCTTAGGAAAACAGTTCCGCCGGCAGCCTGAAATTTTTGCTAGGGCACAGCACATTCTGGCAGATCATCTGCTTCAGTTCGGCTTTGCCGAGAAAAAATCTGACTATGCGGCTTTACTCAAATATGGTGATATTGTTGTATCAACGGCCAGGCATGAATTTTTCGGCATGGCAATACTTGAAGGTGTCCGAGCCGGATGCAGGCCGCTGGTACCGGATCGACTTGCCTATCAAGAGTTATTTGCCAACCAGTATCGCTACCCGGAAAATGGTTTTACGCGGCAGCTCACTGACCTGCTTACAAACTTTACACCGCTGAATCCGAACAAGGCCAGAGCAATGACTGAAGCCTGCAGCTGGCCTTGTCTTGCTGATCGTTATAGAGACTGGCTCTTTACCCTTGCCGGAGTAAGAGAGGATAGAGAGAAATCAGGCGTAAACCGGCGCTATCAGCATAATTGACTGAGTTGAGAGTAGACACTGTGCGGTTTTTACGATACAGTTTTTCATGATCCGGAGAAAATTCTTTATAAATCCCCTGCTGTTTCCGATTATTTTTTTTGGAATAGCCATTGTTTTGGGTGCAGTATTACTGTATGTAGACGGCACTACGAATAACGGCGACATCTCCTGGATTGACGCCATGTTTACCGCTACATCAGCCACCTGCGTTACAGGGCTTGTGGTGGTGGACACCGGTTCGGCCTTCAGTCGATACGGGCAGGGGGTTATCCTTTTTTTAATCCAGATCGGTGGACTCGGGGTGATGACCCTGGCCTCCCTGGCCATGTTTCTCCTGCGGCAGCGGGTTTCACTGACCGATAGAATTGCCGTGGGCCAGAATCTGCTCCATAATTCCGGATTCAGGCTGGGCCGGTTTTTAATTGCCCTTGTCCTGATAACCTTGCTGATTGAATCCATTGGGGCCGGGTTGCTGTATATACTGCTTCCCGGCGAGATAACTCCTTTTGCGGCATTTTTTCACGCCGTTTCCGCCTTCTGTAATGCTGGTTTTTCATTAAATGCCGACAGCCTCATCCCCTGGCAGAATCGCTGGGGAGTAAATTTTGTCTTTATGGGGCTGATCATTATCGGCGGTATCGGATTTTCTGTGATTGTTGAATCTCTCAACTGGCTGGAGTCACGGCTTCCCGGCAGAAATAAACGTAAAAGGCTTCGTTTTTCCTGGTATTCCCGAGTGGTGTTGTCCACTTCGGCTGTACTGATTTTAGGCGGTGCGGCTGTACTCTTTTTTACAGAGCATATTGCCTTTTCCCGCGAAGTACCGCTGTCTACATCAGTACTGACCAGTTTGTTTCAATCTGTCACCTGCCGTACTGCCGGCTTTAATACTGTCGAAATCAGACAGATGACCAATGTATCGCTTATGGTCATGATATTTCTGATGATGATCGGTGGTGCGCCCGGATCAACAGCCGGCGGCATCAAGGTAACCACTCTCCGGGTAATGACTGCTTTTTACAGGGCCCATCTTGTCGGCCGCAGGCAGGCTGTAATCGGCAATATTGCAGCAAGCAGGCAGACCGTGAACCGGGCTCTATCACTTACCCTGTATTCCCTGCTGATCGTTTGTAGTGCAGTGCTGCTGCTGCATATTACCGAGGGTGGTGATCTGCCCCATGCCGGCAGCCGAGGCCTGCTGCTGGAAATCGGTTTTGAGGTGACCTCGGCCCTGGGAACGGCAGGGCTGTCCACCGGTTTGACATCAGTTCTGACAGTGCCTGGAAAATGCATTATCATGCTGCTCATGTTTATCGGTCGTCTTGGGCCGTTAATCTTCCTGGCCGTTGTTCACGAGTATCAGAAAGAAGAGTTGATCGCCCGACCCGAAAGCGATCTGCTCATTGGCTGACAGGTGGTTACATGAAAAGAGAGATAGCAGTCATCGGTTTAGGAAAGTTTGGGCTCTACTTTGCCCAGACCCTGGCGGAACTTGGCCTGCCAGTGGTCGGTATTGACAATCATGCCTCCCGGGTGCAGCTGGCAAAAGATGATTTAACCAAGGTGTATCGCGCCGATGCAACCAAGGTTGATGCCCTGGAACAACTTGGAATTCGGCAGATGACCCATGTTCTGGTCAGTGTGGGCAGCTCCATTGCAGCCTCATCCATGATCACCATGTACCTGAAGGAATTTGAGGTGGGCGAGGTCTGGGTCAAGGCGGTCAATCCTGATCATCAACGGCTGCTCTATAAGGTAGGGGCGGATCAGGTAATTATTCCTGAGCAACTTGCAGCCGTGCAGCTGGCCTCAAGGGCCGCCATTCCCGGGTTTCTTCAATATGCCTCTTTTGATACGGAAATGTCTTTTCAGGAACTGGTGGTCAAAAAATGGGCTGGAAAAACTCTGCGCGATCTGGACCTGCCCAATACCAAATCGATCATGGTGATTTCTATCCGCCGCCATGAGGATGAGCATTTCAGTTTTCTGCCCGATGCCCAGTACGTGCTTGAAGAAGGTGACCGGCTGATTGTCATGCGCAAGACCAATGATATTGAAGAGATAAAGGCCTGATGGCTGTGGAGATTTTTAAACGATGACAGATAATATTATTCTAATCGGGTACATGGGGGTGGGAAAGGGCCGCTGCGCCCGTGAACTTGCCGCCCGTACCGGCCGCTATGCCGTTGATACGGATGATTTGATCGAGTCCATGATCAAAATGAAAATACGAAAGATCTTTGCAGAGCATGGTGAATCCAGGTTCCGGGAGATAGAACAGCAGACCGCCAACTGGCTCGAGTATCATGTCTCAGGGACTGTAGTGTCAACCGGCGGCGGCTTTTTCAAGGTAAACAATTTAAACAGATTGGGCCGGGTCATCTATCTGCACTCTTCGGTGGAGGCAATTCTCGAGGCCATGCGCAGCCATCCCAATTCCAAAAAGAAAATTAAAAAACGTCCTCTGCTGCAGAATCTTGAACAGGCAGGGAAACTTTTTAAAGAACGGCTGCCGCACTACCGACGGGCGGCAGATCATGAGGTTATTGTTGAGGGCCGGACAATAACTGAAGTGGTTGATGACATTATCGACCGAATCCGTAGATAAGGAAAAAATTGCGACCATACAATGGCTAAGATAAAAAAATTTACCTTGGGGACTGACCCGGATCAGGATGCGTGGCTGACGAATTTTTATACGGAAAATCATCTTGCCTATGAGGCCTTTCCCAATTATGTGGCCTCGCCGGAACAACTTAATTTCATTGTTCATTTAAACGGTGAAAAGCTGTACTACCCCTGCTCTGATGAGTTGTTTGCTGCCATCATTGAAAAACGGGCGGATTCCCTGCTGACCTCGGCATATATGGAGATCTGGAGCAGGATCGAACGGCTGGTTCGTGAGGTCGTTTCTGATGAGTATAAACAAAAATACCTGCTCAGTCTGCTCTCTATAAAATTTCAGCATGAATCCTCTTCCAAGGTGTTGCTGCCTGCCCGTCTAGAAAAACGTATGCTTACAATTTTTACCCATATCAGCGACATCTCCCGGCCCCTTGCCGTGTGTAAGGAAAATGAAAACAGACGGGCGGCCGCCTTTCTTGAGCGTAGCGATTTTCAAAAGGCCTTTAACTCCCTTACCGGCCTTGAGATTAATGAGAGCACGACGTTAGACGATATTGATCTACAGCAGCATATCCTGAGGTTGCGTAGGCTGCTTATCCTATCCACAGTCAAAGAGATATGGAAAGATGAGGAACCGCCGTCCATGGATGAGCTGGAACGGCTTATGAATGTGCCCATCAAAACCAATGGATGGCAATGGGCCATCGACTGGCTGCGGGATGTAATTTCAGGCAGGCGAAGACCGTATGTATTGTGGATCGGTGGGCGATGCGTCGAGATAATCTTTGACCTGGCTATTATCAATATTCTGCAGAAAATGGGTATCAAGGTGATGCTGGCTGTGAAGCAGGGGTTTTATTACCATAGAATTTCTTTTGTTGATCTGCTGGAGGATCCGATCCTTCATGAGCTGCTTGCCGATGCTGACTATATTACGGAATCGGCAATCTCAAAAAACGTATTGCTCGACAGACTCCACAGCGGCAACCGTTTATTGGTTATTTCCGACGGCACCCGGGAACAGTTTAATCCACTGCTCACCTCCATTACGTTTGCCCGGGCCTTTAAAGAGGCTGATCTGGTAATCAGCCGCTGCCCCGGCAGTCGGGAGTGTATTAATAACCACTTCAAGTTTACCCGAGATCTGGTTTCCATTGTCCGGGAGGAGAGCGGCAAGGTTGATATCGGCCGCAAGCCGCACCATCCAGCTGCACTTCGTTTTTCGGAATCGGCATTGCGGCGTAAGGCTCAAAACCTGATTCAGATGGCAAAAGATGAAAAGGATCATGGTAAGACAATCATGTTCTACTCTGCTATTGTCGGTTCGATTCCCGGACAGCTTGAAATGGCCAAGCAGATACTTAATGTTTTTGTTGAATATCTCAGGTCAACAATGCATGATATCGTGATTATTAATCCAGGTGAACACTTTGAAGAGGGCATGGATGCCGACGATATAATGTACATGTGGGAGATTTTCCAACGCTCCGGCGTCATCGATCTCTGGCGTTTTCAATCGGTTTCCGATGTAGAGAAATCTTTTGAACTGATGGGTGAAAAGGTGCCGCCTGAATGGACCGGCAAAGATGCTACCTATTCTACCGGCTGCACCAAGGAAATGGAGATTGCCCTGGATATTCAGAAAAAATATCCGGAAATGCAGCTCATCGGCCCGTCCTGGGAAAAATTTCAACGCAGGAAAGAATATGGCGTGGGTAAATTGTATGACCGGGCTCTGGCAGATGACCGATAACACCCGTGTAACCTTTTACATACGGAGGGATTTTGGATCAGGCGGCAGTTGTTAACCAAAATTGTATCAATGCGGTTCCGCTCCCGGTTCTTGTGTTTGATCATAAGGGAAGCATTCAGGCGGCGAATACTGCTGTTTTGGATACACTGAAGTACAGCAGCAATGAGCTGCTTGACAAATCCATGCAGGATCTGGACGGCGAATTTAACAGGGAGCGTTGCGCATATTTTGTTACTCAACTGAAACAGGCTCCATCCTGTACAGCTGCCGGCAACATCAAATCTCAGATCGGCCAGATTGTTTCGGTTAAATACACGCTGACCAGGGTCATTTATAGTGGTGCAGAGCACACAATGATTTTTATCCAGGAAACCTGTTCACTACTGCGTCGAGACAGCCACGTCGGGAACCTTGAAGCGGAGCTGCGCAGAGTAACGGAGATAGCAGAATCCGCCAACCGGGTCAAAAGCGAATTTATCGCCAATATGAACCATGAAATCCGTACGCCCATGAATGCAATCATCGGCTATGCGGAAATGCTGGCCGCGTCGAACCTGGGGGAACGGGAACAGCGTTTTGTCCAGACCATACGCAAAAGCGGAGCAACGCTTGTCTCTATTTTAAATGACGTCATGGAGTTGTCAAAGCTTGAGGCGGGCAAACTGCGAATTGCCCGAATTCCAACCCGCCTGCAGAGCTTGGTCGATGAAGCAGGTAAACTCTTCAGCGATCAAGTACTTGTCAAATCGCTGGACTTTATCTGCACGGTGCAGGCGGATTTGCCAGAGGTCTTCATGCTCGATGAACTCCATTGCCGTCAAATCCTGATCAATTTGCTCAGCAATGCCTTTAAATTTACCACAACCGGCACAATAACCCTTGCCGTCACTGGAACACCGTCCACTGCAGGTGGGTATGATCTTCAGTTCAAAGTGACTGATACCGGTGTCGGCATTGCAGGGTTAGAACAGAAAGTTATCTTTGATCTGCTGGAACAGCAGGACAAAGCAGTAGGCAGGCAGGGGGGAAAACGCCTCGGACTGACCCTGTGCGCCCGCCTTGCCCTGATGATGGGTGGACATCTGAGCCTTGACAGTACTCCGGGCAATGGTAGTTCTTTTCTCTTTTCTCTCTCGGCAAAGGAGGTCAGCGAAGAATTGGGCAGCAAAATACCCGAGCCGCCGCAAAAAGTGCGGACAGGTCAGGAAGAACGCCTGCCGATTTTGCTCGTAGTTGATGATATGCCTATGATTTCAGATGTTATTACGGATTATTTTGCCCGTGATTCCATTCAGGTTCTGGTTGCTGACAACAGTGAAGACGGTGTGCTGATGGCCCGAACCAATCGACCGGATCTTATTTTGATGGATCTGAATCTGGCCGGAGTCGATGGCCGAGAGGTAACACGTCGGCTTAAACAAGATGCTGACACTGACCGTATACCCGTAGTGGTCATGACCGGCAGAATGCTTGACGAAGAGGACTACCTGCCTGTTTTTGACGATTTCCTGGCAAAACCCTTTCACCTTGCAGAGCTGCAGAGGGTCGTTGATCGATTTATTTATAGACCTGTACAGAAGTCATTGCCTGTGCCTGCAGAACAGCATTCTCCGGAACAGGATACTGCGTTCACGGCTTCAGCCTGGTCTGAACAACTCAGCAAATTTCTAGACAGGGCACAGGTCAGCGGCAGCCTGGATGCTGCCGGCCGACTGGGTACGGCAATGATTGGCCGGGGCAGGGAAAAAGATTCTTTGCAACTGCAGCAAATGGGACGTAAACTTGAAAAATATGCAGCCGCTCCCGACATCGTCGGGGTAGAGCAGCTGTTGAGTTTTTTAGACAAACACACAGGTGATCATGAATGAGACTGCAGGTTGACAAACCCCTGGTTTTTATCGTCGATGATGTTCCGGAAAATATCCAGATCGCCCTGACTCATTTACGTGATCTAGGCTGCGAATTTGCCTATGCAACTTCAGGGGAACAGGCCCTGGAGCGAATTGCTGTCCGGCCGCCGGATCTTATCCTGTTGGATATCATGATGCCGGGCATGAGCGGCTTTGAAACGCTACAGGCACTGCGTACAAACATGGAAGCGAGTTCTATTCCCGTAATTTTTTTAACGGCCATGGCCGAACCGGAAAATATTGCCCGTGGTTTTGAACTGGGTGGTGTGGACTACATTACCAAACCCTTTCATGGTGCAGAACTGCGTTCCCGGGTTCGCAACCATCTTGAATTAAAAAATTACAGGGAAAGCCTTGAAGAGAAAGTATTGACTCGCACTCGGGAAACCGAACTGCTCAAGGATATTATTATTGTAGCCATGGGTGAACTGGCTGAGCATAGAGATCCGGAAACCGGTGGTCATATTCATCGAACCCGGTCCTTTGTTAAAGCGTTGGCAGAAGGACTCTTTGAGCAGGGTAAATTTCAGGAGCATTTGACGCCTGAGTATATTGTTCTCCTGTACAAGACAGCCCCGCTCCACGATATCGGCAAAGTTGCCATCCCGGACTCCATTTTGCTCAAACCCGCCCGGCTGACAGTGGAAGAGTTTGAGGAGATGAAAAAGCATACTGAATATGGCGAAGAGGTTATTGCAAAGCTGGTGACCATGGCAGGTGAGCAGATGCCGTATCTGCAATGTGCCCGGGAAATTGTCGGCAGTCATCATGAAAAATATGACGGCAGCGGCTATCCCCGGGGGCTTTCCGGCAATGATATTCCACTGGCAGGCAGGGTTATGGCCATTGCAGACGTGTATGACGCCTTGACTACGTCCAGGCCCTACAAAAAAGCCCTCAGCCATGAAGAGACCATGGAAATTATGCGAGAGGGACGGGGCACTCATTTTGATCCGGATGTGTTTGATACCATGGAGATTATTGAGCAGGAGTTTAATCAAATTGCCGAGATGAACAAGGACAGTTAGCAAGTGTCTGTCCATAAATGAAGATTTTCGTTCGAGATCAAGGATTGCAAAAAAATAAGCGCAGGCATATAAATAATATTCTAAGCATTATTTTTTGAGCGTGACGCAAATATCGGTCGAAAAGACCATTTATGGACAGGCACCAGCAAATGAATCAGGGGTCAAGGGCAGGGTATACAGGTGTATTGGGGTAGGAGCAGGCCAAATCCCGGTAGTTGGTAAATTCCAGGGTGTCGCCGAGAGAGGTAACATAATCCGGGGTCAGGGGGATTTTTCCCTTGCCACCCGGTGCGTCCAGGGCGTAGGTGGGGATGGCCATGCCGGAGACTGAGCCGATCAGCTCTTTCATAATGGCAAGTCCGGTGTTGATGCGGGTACGGAAATGGCCTGTACCCCGGG
>CAZQKF010000038.1:0-10307 GCA_964593645.1 uncultured Desulfobulbus sp. | reverse complement strand
CGCAGGCAGAACTACATGGTGGGCCGTTTCACCTCACATTTTTTGCCTTTATCGAGTGTATTGACTTGCGGGTAAGGCCTGCTTGAGTCTACATTTTATATGATTATCTGATTAACCGCAAAGTGCAGCCGATACGGGATAACATCGCTGGAATGGTGCAGTAGTAGAGGATACGTACCACATCCGACCATTTTGATAACCCAGGTCTTTTGAGCAAGAGCGATGGTATCCCTACGTTCAGGATCAAGCCGCATGGTGGGCAATGCCCACCATGATACTGAGTTTTATACAGGGCCGTAGTACAATAATTTTACCGCATGCATAAACCAGATTGACGCTTGACGTAACACATACTATAGTGCATGTATGATCAAATGTTTTAAGTGTAAAAAGACCGAAAATTTATTTAACGACAGGACTGTTAAGAAATTTCGAGGTATTGAAAGAATAGCGAGGAGAAAACTTGAAATTTTAAATGCATCCATATCGTTACAGGGGTTACGCATTCCACCGGGTAATCACCTTGAACAACTTAAAGGCAACAGATCCGGCCAACATAGCATTAGAATAAATGATCAATGGAGAATCTGTTTTGTATGGGAAGATGGAAACTCCTGTAATGTTGAGATTGTAGACTACCATAAGGGGTAATTATGGCAAACCAATTAGCACCAGTTACACCAGGTGAAATCTTGTTCGAAGAATTTCTCAAGCCCCTGGGTATTAATCAAAGTCAGCTGGCTAAGGATATCAATGTCCCGCCAAATAGAATAAGCCAGATTATTCACGGCAAAAGAGAAATCACAGCAAATACGGCATTGCGTCTTGGAAAATATTTCGGAATTGAACCTGAATTCTGGCTGAATTTACAAGTGAGATATAATATGAAAGTTGTGAAAATCAAAGACTGGAGTCGCATTGATAAAGAGGTGAAAAAATTTCGTGATTTTCCTCAGGATCGTGCGCAAGTCACCGCATAAACAGGTATCCCTACGTTCAGGATCAAGCTTATTTTGAGGCGCAGGCAAAAAACGTTATGGAATCACCTACCCAGTCTGTTTTTCAACTCAGCGGGGAGATCTCTCCGCTGCTGGTCCACCTGCTCAAAGGGGTGCTTTACCAGGATCTGCATCCGGAACTCTGGAGTGACATGCTCCGCTATATCGGGCCTGCCCGGGAGTATTTTGCGCTCATCGGCCTGGAGATCTTTGTAGATGAATCCGAGGGGTATGCCTTTCTGCGCCAGGTGGATGCGGCTGACGAAGAAACAGCGCCCCTGCCCCGTCTTATCCAGCGGCGGCAGATGAGTTATCCGGTGAGCCTGCTGCTGGTGCTGCTGCGCAAAAAACTGGTGGAGCTTGATGCCGGGGGCAGCGAGACCCGCTTAATTCTCTCCCGGGATCAGCTGGTGGAAATGGTGCGGGTGTTTCTGGCCGACACCTCAAATGAGGCCAAACTGATCAGCGGTATTGACCGGCACATCAACAAACTGGTGGATTTCGGTTTCCTGCGCAAGCTCAAAGGCGATGACCGCCGCTTTGAAGTGCATCGTATCATCCGCGCCCTGGTGGACGGCCAGTGGCTGTCTGACTTCAACACCCATTTGCAGCATTATCATGACCATGCAGCAAACCTCGCTTAGCTTTACCTCCTCGGATGCCGAAGCCGGGTTCCGGCTGTCGGCCCTGGAGGTGTACAACTGGGGCACCTTTAACCAAAAGGTATGGGCCATTGCACCGGACGGCCATAACGGCCTGCTCACCGGTGATATCGGCTCGGGCAAATCTACGGTTGTTGATGCCCTGCTCACCCTGCTGGTTCCCCAGCAGAAACTGGTCTACAACAAGGCCGCCGGAGCAGAGAGCCGTGAGCGTACCCTGGCCTCGTATGTGCGCGGCGAGTACAAGAGTGAACGCGATGATCTCACCCAGGGCGCCAAGGCCGTTTCCCTGAGGGATGAGAAATGCTACACTGTTCTGCTGGCCCGTTTCACCAACCAGGGATATGGCCGCCAGGTTACCCTGGCCCAGGTTTTTCACCTGCGTGATGACCGGAGCGTGCCGGATCGTTTTTTCGTGGTGGCTGAAGAGACCCTGTCCATTGTTGATGATTTTTCCGGATTCGGAAATGATTTTACCGGTCTGAAAAAACAGCTGCGCAGTCGAAAAAACCTGACCCTGTTTACCTCGTTTAAAGACTATGCCATCCGTTTTCGTCACCTGTTCGGCATCCAGAACAGCCAGGCCCTGAACCTGTTTTACCAGACCGTGTCCATGAAGTCGGTGGGCAATTTGACCGAATTTGTCCGCCTGCACATGCTGGAACCAAGCGACGTACAGATGCGCCTGCAGGAACTGCGGGCCAACTTTGACAACCTGACCCGGGCCCATGACGCCGTGCGCAAGGCAAGAAAGCGCATCGAAGAACTGCAGCCGATCTGCAGGGATCTGAAAAAACTGGACAAAATCACAGCAGAGCTGACCGGACTGCGCAGCTGCCGGGAGGCCCTGTTCGGCTATTTCCAGTCCCTGCGTGTGGATCTGCTTGATACCGGTATCAAGCGGCTGCAGCAGGTGCTTGCCTCCCTGCAGGGCAAATTGACAGCCCTTGCACAGACAATTACCGACCTGCGCAACGATGAAAGCAATCTGCGGGCCTCCATTGATGACCACGGCGGCAGGCGACTGGAAGAACTGGCCCGTGAAATCAGCCGCCTGGACACGGAAATCAGCCGAACCAGAACCACCTTCGGCCGGCTCAATCAACTTGCCGAAACCCTGCATCTTGACACCATTGAAGACCGGCAAGGTTTTCTGGAGCTGCACAGCAAAGCAACAAAATTGCTGGCCCGGCTTGAACAGGATCTTGCACAACTCGATATACGGCGGGTTGATCTCGGCGTTACCATCCGTGAGCTTGACGAGAAGCACCAGCGTATTACAGACGAAATTACATCCCTGAAAAAACGGACCTCCAATATTCCATCCAGGACGCTGGCCATCCGTACCAGGATGGCCGAAGTACTTGAGATCCCGGAAAGCGAGCTGCCCTTTGCCGGTGAACTGCTGCAGGTGGATGAACAGGCACAGCCTTGGGAAGGTGCCATTGAACGGATGCTGCATAATTTCGGTCTTTCCCTGCTGG
Source organism: uncultured Desulfobulbus sp. (assembly GCA_964593645.1). Classification (GTDB taxonomy): domain Bacteria; phylum Desulfobacterota; class Desulfobulbia; order Desulfobulbales; family Desulfobulbaceae; genus Desulfobulbus_C. Next base: position 7,163 of record CAZQKF010000038.1, on the reverse strand, counting down.
TCAGCCGGAAGCTCTATGCCCGGGTAAGCCGCTATGTGGATAAAACCAATCTTCGGGGCAGGTTGGTCTATTTCCGGGTTGATAAACAGGTACAACCACTTCCCCACGATCCGGATCCGCAACTGCTCTGCAACAAGCTGCGCATCAAGCCCGACTCCCCATTTTACGACTGGCTTGAGCGTGAGTTGCGCAAACGGTTTGCCTACCTGTGCTGTGATGCACTTGAAGACTTTCAACGCGCTCCCAGGGCGTTGACCATCCACGGCCAGATCAAAAGCGGCGGCAAACGCCATGAAAAAGACGACCGTACCAGCATTAAAGATCGCAGCCGTTACGTGCTGGGCTGGACCAACAAGGATAAAATCCACGCCCTGACCCGGCAGGCCAAAGAACTTGAACAGCAGGGCAAAAACCTTACCCGGCAGGCCGCACAACTGGATAAAAAACAGCAGGATCTCAACCAGAACCGGGACTGCTGCCGCGACCTGCTCCGCATTGACGACTATGATGCAGTGAACTGGCAGGCCCCGGCCCGGCGGCAGGCTGACCTGCAGGAAGAGCAGCGCAGGCTTGAACAGGAATCTGATATCCTGCGCACCCTGCAATCGCAACTGACCCAAACCCGGAAGGAACTTGACCTGCGGGAGCAGGAGCAGAGAGACCTGTTTGCTGAACAGGGCGGCAAGCAGAATCAGCTTGATAATTTTGAGCTCCAGTTACGCGATATTGAGGAATATCGTGATTTCAGATCCGTGCCTGAACAGCAGGAACTGATCTCTACGCTGGCGGATTTCCGGCACACGGTGCTCCAGGATAAACGGCTGGATCTGCGCACCCTGGACAGAGATCAAACCAGAGTGCGGGAACATATCCAGCAGCAGCTTGACCTGCTGGAAAAGCAGCGGAAGACCAGGGAAAATACCGTTGTCAGGCTGATGGGAGAATTTTGCAATCACTGGCCGGCTGAGTCCGTAGAGCTGGACATCGCACCTGAAGCGGGCCCGGCCTACGCGGCCATGTTGTCTACCCTTGCCAAAGAGGATCTGCCCAGGCATGAGAAAAAATTCAAGGAACTGCTGAACGAGGGAACAATCAACTCCATTGCCCTGTTCCAGAACCAGCTTGAACGGGAATGTGATGACATCGAGTCCCGCATTGCCTCCATCAACACCTCCCTGTGCCAGACCCAGTACAATCCGGGCACCTATATCGAACTTAAGGCGGAACGGGCCCAGGACGCGGATATCCGCAGGTTCCGGGAAGAGCTGAAGCAATGCCTGGCCCATTCCCTGGGCGACGTGGAGCTCTATAACGAGCAGCGCTTCATGCGCGTGCAGGAGTTGATCAGCCGTTTCAACGGCCGGGAAGGCATGGTTGATGCGGATCGGCGCTGGACGGCCAAGGTGACTGACGTGCGCAACTGGTATGTCTTTTCCGCCATTGAACGCTGGCAGGAAGATGATTCGGAAAAGGAATACTATACCGGCTCTGCAGGCAAATCGGGCGGCCAGAAGGAAAAACTGGCCTATACCATCCTGGCCTCGGCCCTGGCCTACCAGTTCGGCCTGAAATGGGGGGCGGTCAAATCCCGTTCCTTTCGTTTCGTGGTCATTGACGAGGCATTCGGCCGCGGCTCGGACGAATCCACCCGCTACGGTCTGGAGCTGTTCAAACGGCTCAACCTGCAGCTGCTGATCGTGACCCCGCTCCAGAAAATTCACGTCATAGAGGATTATATCAACTCGGTGCATTACATCCACAACCCGGACGGCCGCAACTCCCAGATCCGCAACCTGACCATTGAGGAATACAGGCAGGAAAAAGAAAAGCGGCAGGCCATGCCTTGACCGTGCATACCCCATGAACTATTTTTGAACCAAAAAGATTAATTATGGTTCAACAAAGAGTTTTTCTATGAAATCAATCACTATTCACGGACTTGAGGATCCTCTTGACACGCTTATCCGCAAAAAAGCACGACAGCAGAATCTGAGTCTTAATAAAACCATTAAAAAACTTCTCCGAGAATCACTGGGCCTGGCCGACAATGCGGGTACAGACCGCAAAGCACTGTTCTCCGACCTCTGCGGAGTCTGGACGGATGAAGACATAAAAGAGTTCACGACAAACTCCCGGGGTCTGAGTACCCCGGATCCGGACGATTCCCGGTCTGCGACTATGGCCGGAACGGCTGACCAGCTTATTTGAAGGAGAAAACCATGGCAAAATGTACCATCTGCAACAGTCGTAAAGGAAAAAGAAAATGTCAGGCAACAGATTCCTTTATCTGCAGTCCGTGCTGCGGAGAATCACGAAATCCCGACCAATGTGAGGGCTGTACCTTTTTTTCGAGGGGTTCGACTGTCAGGAATTATCGAAAATTACCGTATTATACTATTGAAGAAATGGAGCGCTCTCCGGAAAATGAAAAGGTTGGTCTGGTCATTGAAAATATGCTGTGCCTGATCTGGAACAGCAACAAGGTGCATGTCAATGACCGGACTGTCGAAAAACTTGTTGAACTGCTGCTGGACAGATATCATTTTGCCGAACACCATGACGCCATAAACGATCCTGTAGTTTCCGAAGGCTATCAGCGCCTCTGCCGGGAGATTGAAAACAAACTTGCAAGTGTTCCCGGGGAGCAGTTGGTCAAGGTTCTCGGTGCTGTTTATCGTTCTATCCAGCGACGTTCATGCGGCGGCTGCACCTATTTGCAGTTCATTGACCGTTTTACCGTCGGTTCGTACATGGCATAAGCAGGCCGGCAGCCGGCTGAACAGTTTCCGGTACCAGACACATCATGCTCACTCCCGACGAGATCCGTAAAAAAGCGACCAGGTACTGGAGCAGCGGCAAGGTTCTGCGTGCCGTGGTACGCGGTGAGGAAGAACAGCTTTTCCCCCTGCGCATCCCCTGGGGCAGGCCCACGGCAAAGCAGCTTCGTGATGATTTTGCCGGTATACGCAGACGTATCAGCGAAATTCAACAGCAGAGTGGCCCGGAAAAAATGGGCTATACCATCCGGTTGCATGAGATAAATCATCGCAGGCTGGGTAAACAACAGGTTCCTGCAACCCTGCTCTTTGAACGGCAGGGATTTCTTTGCTGCACCGGTAAACAGCAGGCCTATGAACAGTTTATTGCCGATCTGACTCTGATCCGGGAGAGGGAACCGGAGCTGGAAGCATGGCTTGTCGGCCATCCCATGGACATCGTCAAACAGGCTGGCAACTGGCCGCAGCTGCTGGCGGTTATTGGGTACTTCAAAGCACACCCGCGTCCTGCTCTGTACCTGCGCCAGTTGGATATTGCCGGAGTTGATACCAAGTTTATTGAGCAGCATAAGAAAATTCTGCTCAGCCTGCTGGACGAGGTCCTACCGGAAACCGCAGTGGACCGAAACAGTACCGGTCTGGTCAACCACGGTTTTGAACGGCGCTACGGCCTGCGCTATGATGAACCGCTTATCCGCCTCCGGTATCTTGACCAGGCAATGGCACCGCATCCTGCCTGTATTGATATGACCCTGCCCCTGTCGGGCTTGACAAAGTTAAAGCCTCCATGTACAGGGGTAATCATCACCGAAAACAAAATAAACGGACTCTGCTGTCCGGCGGTTCCAGGTACTGTTATTATCTTCGGCCTGGGCTACGGCATTCAGGCGCTGGCAGCTGTTGACTGGCTGCGGGACAAGGCAATTTATTACTGGGGCGATATCGACAGCCACGGTTTTTCCATCCTCTCCCAGGTGCGCTCCTTTCTGCCCGGGACCCGTTCCTTTCTCATGGATCGGGAAACTCTGACCGCCCACCGCCATCTCTGGGGGGCTGAAAAAGAGGCAGATCGCTGCCTGGATCAGCTGCAGCACCTGACCCCTGAAGAACTGGCTTTGTACGATGAACTGCGAAACAATATATTAGGAAAAAATATCCGCCTGGAACAGGAACGGATCAGCTACGGATATCTGCATTCAACAGTCAGGCAACTGTTTTCCGTATAACTTGAAGCAATGGTCTAAATTGGGTATTGACAGCTATAAAACATTTGTCCAGCCAGTTGACCGGCACAGGGAATAAATAATTACAATAAACTCTCTCCTTCTCCTGTTATCCCACAACTCAAACGATTTGCCCATGACCAGCAAAATTACCAATACCACACCAGCAACTCAATTATCCTCGGAACAGCTTCTCCATCGTCTTGCTACCGTACGCAGGTGTCGCCCTGATATCCTGGCCCTTGCCGACGAGTGGTCCAACTGGAGGGTTGATGATTATAACAGATCTGCGCAATTGCTGATTGAGAGAGGTGAAGCCGAGGCCCTGGGACTCTTACTGAATGCGGCTACGGTCAACTCCGTGAAAATGGCCCCGGAGATACTTACCCTCTGTATAAAAAATGTAGACAACATCACTGATGCAGCCTTTGCTTTTGCCCACCAGGATGAGCATGCTGTGGAACCGTTACTTGCAACCGCACAGGCGGAAGACATCTCCAGGGAAAGGCAGGTAATGTCCGCTCTCCTTGCTGCGGAAATCAGCGTAAAATTTGACTACCCCAGGGACCCGGTGCGTCGGATACTGTGGCAGCTTTCCCGTGAAATTCGTGAAATAAATGCTGCCCTTGCAATCGAGAAGGCACTCTTTATCCTGGACAACGAAGATGATATCGTCCCGGAATCATCCTGGCTCATTGAACTGGATTTACTCAAAGATCTTCCTGAATTACCGCCTCCGGTGGTCATCGGCGGTGATACAACCATGCGACGTTCCATTCCCAAGCTGGGACGTAATGAGCCCTGTCACTGCGGCAGTGGGAAAAAATACAAAAAATGCTGCTACAGAAAGGATCAGGATTTACTTCGAGATTCATCCGGACACGAGGGGCTTACCAGGTCGGAGCTTCTCTCGCAACCTGCGCTGGTAGAAGACACGACGCTCATTGAGCAGATGCGGCCTTATGAATTAAAAAAACTTGATCCTGCCGGGATGAATGATGAGCAGCTTTTTGCCGGGTATCAAAGTGCCGAACTTTATGGCCTGCGCAAACTTGCCTGTGCCATGCTCTGTGAATTACAACATCGACCAGGCAAGGAAAAATTTGCCACCGAACACCTCGGAGATCTTTTTCTGTCCGCCCTCAATGCCGGTGACAAGGAAGTTATAGACAAGATTAAGAGTCTGATTCCGGAAGACGATCTTTTCTGGACCGAAGCAGACAGACTGAGTTACAAACTTATAGAAAAACCGGATCTGTTCGATGACCTTGAAGCCATCTGCAAAAAGGCAGTATCAGGCGACCAGGAGACCCATGAATTTCACCTTCTTGATCTCAGCTACGCGTTTGAAAAAACACTGCCGGGTATGAGTATTATTTTCGGCAGGGCTGCCATTGCATCAGAGCCCGACCGCTGGCTTGACAACAGTACCCTGATGGAGGTTATTGAGCGGGCCAGAATATCCGTCGGGCTCGAGCCCTGGGGAGATCCCATAGAAGAATATCTCGAATGGACCAGTGAACAGATCGACCAGCGGTTTACCGACACGACAAAAGACAGGGAAATCCAGGAACTGCAGAAGCAGTTGGCGGAAACAAAAAAGAGGTCAAGTGCTGCATTTAAACAATTACGGCAAACCGAAAGAGAACTGAGCACTCTGGCGTCACAGCAGCAAACCGAGGACAGGGACAAACCTGAAAAACCGGCAGGCTCAAAACCGGTGACAACATCGATCATACAAAATTCCGCCGAAACTTTCTCGCTCAAAAGAAAAATTGACCGCTTAAAAGAGGAAATCAGAGAGCAGCAGGCAGATCGACGCCAATGGCGTCAGGAGGCAAAAAAACTCAGGCAGGAGTTACTCAGCTCTGAAGAAAAACAGCTGAAAGCGCCTGATACGATTGAAAGCAAGCACAACAAGTCCACCATTACTTCAGAATCAAAGCACATTCAACTCCCTGAATTCACAAAGGCATTTCGAAAAAGATGGGAGGAAATCCCCCGAGATATTGCGGCGAGGGCTGCGCAGGCGGCAGTGGGGTTCGGGGTACGGGATCAATCGATTCTGCAGCAATCATTGCCCCTGGAAGCAAAGCCGCATCACTATCGAATCAGGATCGGCATCCATTACCGGCTTCTACTGCGACAAGCACCCGGAGAAAATCTGCAGGTACTGGACATTATTGCCCGAAAAAACCTGAAAACGTGGATACGGCAACATTTATAAGCAATAATCATAGTTGGTTTTGCGGCTTTCCAGCACCCACCTGAATAGTTGCCATTAATCTTGACCACCTGTGGCAATTTACAGGGTTGAGGTTTATGAAAGCACATAGTTACGTCCCCCCTATGATTGGTTACAAAGCCTCGGCTCCAATCGTATCGGGCAAACCAGCCCAAAACGGCTCATGGTATAACTTGAAGCAACGCCTGCAATTGAGTATAGACATCTCAGGAACAGCTGCACAACACACAGCATATTCACCGCTAATTTCCCAAGGAGAGAACAATGGGCGCATACGAGGAACAGTTTAAGAAGAGTATAGAAAATCCTGAAGAATTCTGGGCCGAGGCGGCCGAGGCCATAGACTGGTACAAGAAATGGGATACCGTACTTGACCGTTCTGATCCGCCCTTTTACCGTTGGTTCCGCGGCGGAGAGATGAATACCTGTTATAACGCTGTTGACCGCCATGTGGAAAACGGCCGGGGTGAGCAGACTGCCATTATCTATGACTCACCGGTGACTGATACGGTACGCAAAATTTCCTATGCCGAGCTGCTTGATCAGGTGGCCGTCTTTGCCGGTGCCCTAAAGGCACAGGGTGCGGAAAAAGGCGACACCGTTATTATCTACATGCCCATGATCCCGGAGGCGTTGGTGGCCATGCTGTCCTGTGCCCGGCTGGGAGTTATTCACTCGGTGGTATTCGGCGGTTTTGCCGCCAATGAACTGGCCATCCGTATCGACCATGCCCGGCCAAAGATGATTATCTGTGCCTCAGGTGCCATTGAGGGCAAGAAAAAGCTGGCCTATAAACCGCTCATTGAATCCGCCATTGAGCAGTCTGATCATAAACCGGAAAAAACCATTGTCTTTCAGCGCGATTTTATTGAGGCTGAATTAAGCCAGGCAGGTGACCTGTCCTGGCAGGAAATCATC
>CAZQKF010000037.1:0-10410 GCA_964593645.1 uncultured Desulfobulbus sp. | reverse complement strand
GAGGATCCTGAACTGCTTGCCGAGCTGCGTGACGAACTCGTTGACCGGTTCGGGCCCCTTCCGCTGGAAGCTGAGACCCTGTTTACCATGATCGGACTCAAATATCCCCTGCGCAGACTGGGCATCAGCAAGCTCGAACAGGGGCCGGCCAACCTGGTGTTCAGCTTTGTTGAGAGCTCACCGGTTGATCCAGCTGCCTTTTTGGCCCTTATAGAGCAATATCGCCCCCAAAAAAGCAAAAGCAAGCATCCACCTGCACCTGATCCTGTTCGCCTTACGCCGGATCACCGACTGATTGTAGCCTTTAGTGATGAAGAAAATCTTTTCACCCGGATAGATACTGTGGTACAGTCGTTGACAATGAATTAATTGTGATACTCTGAAGAGTTGCGGAAATGACTTCCGCATCTGAGCGGGACGGCAATACGGTGAATGATCATGCAGGAAACAAAGCAGGTAATAGAAAAAATATTCCCGGATTTTTCCTGGGACACAGTAGATACGGTGCTGCTGGATATGGACGGCACCTTGCTGGACAAGCATTTTGATGATTATTTCTGGGAAGTGTATGTTCCGGAACATTACAGCCTGCTCCATGACATTTCCGTTGAAGAGGCCAAGAGACAACTGCTCGCTCGCTACCGGGAAGTTGAAGACACACTGGAGTGGACCGATCTTGAATACTGGTCTCATGAGCTGGGCCTGGATATCCCGGAGCTGAAGATGCGGGTCAATCACATGATCGGCATCCATCCGTACGTGGTTGAATTTCTCGAGTTCTGCCTGACAGCTCGTAAAAAACTCTACCTGATCACCAATGCCCATTCCCGTTCCTTATCCATCAAGCTTGAAAAGACCTCCATCGGCCCCTGGTTTGACCGGGTGATATGCGCCGAAGAGGTAGGTCTGGCCAAAGAAGAACCAAAATTCTGGAGCAAACTGGAAACAATGCTGGACTTTGACCCTAAACGTACGCTGCTGGCGGATGATACGGAAAAAGTTCTGCATTCAGCTGATCAGTACGGTATGGGCCACCTGATCTATGTAGCCCGTTCAAGCAGCAGGCAGCCTGTCAGCTATTCAGCAACGTATCCGTCCATTGATTACTTTAAAGAACTTATGGCAAGGTGAACGTTCCCTGCCGACTGCAGACCGGAGACCAGAGGTAACTATGGGGAATAGGATAGAGAAACGCGTGCATGAACGTGCGGAACTGCATGGCCACATCGCTGACATTGCAGACGGCAACTTTATCTATGGTGGTATTATAGAGGATATTTCCATAAGCGGCCTTAAACTCAACAGTCTGCCCACCAAGTTTTCCATTGAAGGCAGAATTTATAGCATCGTCATCTCGGGAGGTGCAGACAACGAGCATATCAAACTCAAGGTTCGGCCCCGCTGGAAAAGAACTGCCGGATCCGGCCTTTCAATGGATGTCGGGTTCAGGATTATTGACGCCCCCTGGGAATGGACGGAGCTGGTTCAGAGCATCCTGCCGGAACAGGAACCGGAGGAAGAAGACGTCTGGGATCAGTTTTCCTCCTGATTCCTGTCAAATCCTCTCTTTTTCTCTTTAAATTCTGCATTAAAAAAGGCCTGGTCAATTGACCAGGCCTTTTTTATTATGTGTATGCGATATGCAGAACGTACTACCTGTTGTTCCTGCGGCACTGACGAATATAGTCCTTGCTCAGTGAGGGATGCGAGGTGATGATAGCACCTTTTTTGCCGCCAAGTTTTTTGGCCAGCAGATCCATGACCTGCTTGTAACTCATGTCTTTTTTCAAGGTTGAGCTCACCACATCAGCAACCGTCTTTTTGTCTGCAGCACTTTCAAAATATGAGAATATCCGGTGTTCTTCAGGCTGCGAGCTCTCTGCCTTGGACTTTGGGACGGGCTTGGCGGCTGGATCCTGTTTCTTTGCTGCCGGTGCTGCCTGTTTCTTTGGCTTTACAGCAAGCTGCTGAGCTTCCTGTGCAGCAGCCTCAGCAGCCTGCTTACGGACAGCGGCAAGCTCTGTACGCAATGCGGCAATATCTTTTTCCAAAGGGGTCAAATCAACCGGCGACGGTATTTCAGGTATATTCTGCTGCTCCAACTCCACCAGCCGAGCCGGGACATCACCCAAAATGGCTTCGGCCGAGACTTCCTGTACCTGCTTGGTGGTTTGATCAACAGTGGTCTTCAGAGTGCTGACAGTTCCCTTAATCTCAACCGCTGCCTCAGCTACAGACGTAATCTCCTCAGACAGGGCATCGACCTGCTCGGCAGCGGCAAGCGTTGCCGCGGTTTCTTCAAGTGTGGACAGGCGGGACGAAAGACCGCCCATCTTGGCCTCAAGCTCAGACTGATTTCTGCGCAACCCTTCCTGCAGGCTCTGAAGATCAGATGTGAACTCTTTTTTCAGATCCTGGCGCACAGCATCCAGGGCAACTGCTGTCTTCTCTTCCCGGTCAGACTTAAACAGGACAAGAACCGGGGCAAACCAAGTAGTTAATGTCTGGCGAAGCCCCTCATACATACGTGAAGCAGACGTGGGACTGGTCAAAGCCACAGCACCGAGAAATATACCAATCATGACGGCCAGACTGACAGTCAGACTGATGGCCAGGCCAACAGCCCACTGCACGGTTTTAAAAATCGCAAAGCACAGGGTACCGATGGATGCCCAGACACTTCCCCCGGGCGAGGAACTGGTGAAATAAAACAGCAGGGAAAAAACAATAAGCACAACGGCCGACTTAATAAGCGGCCCCCGCAGGACATTTGGTTTCATTGATCGCCCCTCCGTGATGTGACCGGAAGCCTGCCCGACAGATGGCAACATTTTTAACGTGCCCGTGTCGGTTTTTGGCAGTATAACTTCCCTGTCTCTTTAATTTCCTGTAAAATTCGTAACCATTCAGCTGCACCCCATCTTACGACAGTCAGACGACCGCCTCACATAGACGGGCTCTAGTTTGTTGGCCTGCTTGACGTAATATAGGACACATCTGAAGAGTTACAGGTCACCAGTTATGCCAGCATTGAACTGCGACCTGAATAATGACTAAAATTCTTAGTGTATTTCTTAAGGAACAGCAAGTGATAATTGTATGATTTTTCCTGAAAATACCCATTTTAGCAATATTATCCTCATCGGCATGGCAGGAGCAGGCAAATCAACGATCGGCCCGCTGCTGGCAAACCGGCTGAAGTACTCTTTTGTTGACAGCGATGACCTGATCGCCGACACGCACAAGACCAGTCTGCAGCAGGTGCTTGACGAGCTCGGTCAAGAGCGATTTCAAGCCCTGGAGGAACAAACATTGCTGACCATCCAAGGCAACGGCTGCGTGATTGCCACCGGAGGCAGTGCCGTGTATTCACAACCTGGCATGGAGCATCTGCAAGCGATCGGTCTGGTGGTCTGGCTCGATACGCCCCTGGCAGAACTGGAGATTCGGATCAACAATCTCAACTCCCGTGGCCTGATCAATCCCAATGGAACCAGCTTTGCCGATCTGTTTCACCAGCGGCTGAAACTCTACAAAAAATACGCCGGCCTCAGAATAGACAGCTCCCAAAAGAATCCGCAGCAAATTGCTGATACAATAGTGAATACAATCTAGCCGCCAACCGACTCTGCAGCAAAAAGGCTTTTATCCATTGCCTTTTCCCTAGCCGCATCGCGATTTATTTTCCCCTGTTCCAGCAAATCCTGAAGATGCTGATCCATGGTCTGCATGCCCAAGGATTTACCGGTCTGGATAAGAGAATTTACCTGGCTGACCTTACCGTCCCGCACAATGCTGGCCAGAGCAGAGGAACCAATCAGCACCTCGATTGCCGCACACCGTCCCCGACCGTCTTTTGTTTTTAGCAACTGCTGGGCAATTACCGCCTTGAGTGATTCTGAAAGCATGGTTCTGGTCTGGGCCTGCTGTTCAACTGGAAAGGCACTGATAATTCGATCAATTGTCTTGGCGGCACTGTTGGTATGCAGTGTACCGAAAACAAGAATACCGAGTTCCGCACAGGTTAAAGCCAGAGAAATCGTCTCAAGATCCCGCATCTCACCGACCAAAATGACATCAGGATCCTCGCGGCTTGCCACCATCAATGCCTTGGCAAAGCTCTCGGCATGAGTACCTATTTCCCTTTGGGAAAAAATACATTTCCTGTTGTGATGAACAAATTCCAAGGGGTCTTCAATCGTAATAATATGCTTGGCATGCCGATCATTGATCATATCAATAATAGCCGCCATGGTTGTCGACTTACCACTGCCGGTCGGCCCGGTAACCAGAACCAGGCCCCGTTCATAATTGGCAATTTCCTTGATCACCTCAGGCATGCCGAGTTGATCAAGGGTCAGGATTTCAGTGGGAATAATCCGGAATACAGCCCCGATCCCCCGATACTGCCACAAAAAATTACAGCGAAACCGGCCTACACCTTCCAGCTCATATGCCTTATCCAGGTCTTTATTTGCGGCAATGGCAGCCTGCTGCCGGGGATCAAGAATTTCAAAGAGTATCTGCTTATTTAATTCCGGCGTCAGCACTGGGGCATTTAGGGGAATCAAATCACCGCGCAGACGCAAAAGCGGCGGAAAGCCAATGACCATGTGCAGATCACTTGCCCCATGTTTCTTCATCTCTTTGAAAAAAGCATCAATCTGTGCCATGAGTACTCTATCCGTGGGTGATATAAATGAAAATATTGTGCATCAATCAACAGAAACAAAGCAAACCGTTCATTTACGATGCAAGCTTCATCCTCTGTTCAGGTGACATAAACCGCTTTAACAATACCAGATTCTCTACATTGGCAATGGCGGCATCAAGTGTAATTTTTCCTGCCTCAAGCAACTCCACTATGGACTCATCCATAAGACGCATGCCCAGCTTTTTGCCCATCTGCATGGTCGAGTACAACTGATACGTTTTATGATCGCGAATAAGGTTGGCAACAGATAAATTGCCTATCAATATTTCAAGGGCCAGCTCCATGGACTTGCCGTCGGCACCGGGAATGAGACGCTGGGTAATAACTGCCTTCAGTGATTCACTGAGCATGGCCCGAATCTGGTTTTGTTCTCCAGAAGGGTAGGAATCAATAATTCGATCCACCGTCTTTGCAGCATTTGAAGTGGACAGCGTACCTATGACCAGATGGCCGGTCTCCGAGGCTGAAATCGCCAGTGAGATGGTATCCAGATCCCGTAGTTCGCCAATAACAATTACATCCGGATCCTGGCGCAGTGCTCCTCTCAGAGCATTTTGATAGGAGAGGGTGCTGCTGCCCAGTTCTCGCTGATTCACCACCCCTTTTTTATAGGGATGAATAAACTCGATAGGATCTTCAACAGTTAGAATATGATGGGAGCGCCTTGAATTTATATAATCAACCATGGCGGTCAGGGTCGTTGTTTTGCCATGACCTGTTGCCCCGGTTACCAGAATGATACCTTGATGATTTTCGAGAATTGGTCCCATTACATCAGGCAGCCCCAGCTGCGCAAAGGTGGGAATCTGAGGAGGGATAACACGAAATACCCCGCTTACCCCGTTATTATGCAGCATAGTACTGCCCCTGAACCGACCCAACCCTTCAATCTCATACGAAAAATCAAGCTGCTTTTTCTGATTCAGAACTTCCTGCTGTGCAGATGTAAGCAGTTCACCAACGATCTGCACGGATTGCTCAGCTGTAAGGACCTGACTCTTCAAGCGCACCAGTCTACCCAGACGACGGATCACAAAGGGTTCGCCGGGAACAACGTGCACGTCCGAGGCCCGCATATCTACAGCTGCCTTAAAGACTTTATCAAGTATTGCCATAGGACTCGTCTTCCTGTCGTTCTAATAACTAAAATCTAGTCTGCACACTCGGCAGGAAGTATCACTTCGATATTTCTGACGAGCACATTGACAAAGCCCCCCTTGATAAGCTCCTCTCCACTGCGATCAAGGACTCTTGCGTTTGTTATCGCAATAAATTTATTGGCCCCGTTCATGAAATCGGTTAGCCGGGCTCCGGGAAGCAGGTCTATTTCACCTTCGATCCGGTGATATTTGGTCAAAATAATGATCTGTGTCTTGAGAGTAGACATAATTCTCCTCTACGATCAAACAATACGGGTTAGCTGTAAATAAATCTATACAGAGTATCCGCCACACCTGCAAAGATGTCAATTCAAAATATTCTGCGATCTGCTGCAGGCCATCACAATAATTCCAACCTGTTGCAGGCAGGCCCCCTGCCCACAACAGGCTCAGAGAATCTCACAGGAAAACATTGACTTCCAACTTGCTGTTTTGTACCTATTCTTTAAGGGTTCTTTCTCAAGAAATATTCTGACAGGGGTACAAGAGCGACACCCCGGGAGTCTTGCCATGGCAACAAAACCCAGCTGGGATGATCTTTCTTCACTCAAATTGGAAATGGATACAGGCGGTTCTGATGATAATGCCAGTGACGACGGTTCTGCCGCTACGCTGACGACACAAGAGATAACCGACATGCAGTTGGAGGCTATCAAGGGCATCCCGGTTCAGGTGACAGTTAAAAATACCATACTCTCGCCCAAGGGTACTGCAGTGTATCTTAAACAGGATGGAATGTGTTTTTCCCTGCCGGGACACAACTTGCCAGTCAAAACTATTCTCTTGCTGGAAGCTGCTGTCGGCAAGCAGGTATTTACAATTGAGGCCTATATCCATGACGTTACGGGTGACAGGATAGAGGTAAAATTCATGGAACCGAGTGAAGAGTATACAGAATTCTTCAAGGACATGCTCGCCACCAAAGTGCTCAACTATAAGATATAAATATATTGCCACATAGGGGAAGTCGAGAGGTGTTCAAGGGATTTAAAAAACTAAAAAGGTGAGATGACGGCTCTGGTGTTTCCCCATGTGGTGCATATGCACCAATTACTGGTGGTGCATATGCACCATGAACCAATTTTGTACAGTTGAGGGCGGAGGTACGATTTCCATAACTCATGATTTAACTAGACAATATTTTCCGCGAAGCAACGGCATGCTTTTTGCTTACATATTTACAAGTGTGCAGATACAGGCAGGACAACCTATAATGGAGGAATTTTATGAACACACGCAGCTGGTACTACTTTTTTCCCATTCTACTTTTTTTATGCCTGCTGGGGGCACCTCATTTTGCCGTCTCCGGTGAGCCCCACATGGTCAAAGATTTCAACCAGGAACAAAGGGGGAGTGATCCTGAATCTTACACTAAAGTCGGTAATATTTTGTTTTTTATTGCCTCTGACATTCAACATGGTGAAGAGCTCTGGAAACTTGAAGGCGGGACGGCGTCCATAGTCAAGGATATACTGCCGGGTAAATCAGGAAGTCACCCCGAGAGCCTGACAAATGTTGACGGCACCCTGTATTTTAATGCTTTTGATACTGCCCATGGTTACGAACTCTGGAAAAGCGACGGCACTGACAGCGGCACCTCCATGGTCAAGGATATTTGGCCAGGAAACGACGACAGCTATCCTTCTTACTTAACAGCTGTAGGCGGCATATTGTACTTCAATGCCAATAACGGCACCAATGGTACTGAACTCTGGAAAAGCGACGGTACAGAGACCGGCACCTCCATGGTCAAGGACATTTGGCCAGGAAACGAAAACAGTTACCCCTCTCGCTTAACAGATGTAGGCGGCACCCTGTACTTCAGTGCCAATGACGGCACCAATGGTGCTGAACTCTGGAAAAGCGATGGTACGGAGGCCAATACGAACATGGTCAAGAATATACGATCTGGAGACTCCGGCAGCTTTCCAAATTACTTAACCGCTATGGACGGTACCCTGTACTTCAAAGCCAATGACGGCACACATGGTTACGAACTCTGGAAAAGTGACGGCACTGACAGCGGCACCTCCATGATCAAGGATATACTACTTTATGGATCGAGCAGCAGCCCAGCTCGCTTAACCGCCATAGGCAGCACCCTGTACTTTAGCGCCAATGACGGCTTACATGGTACTGAACTCTGGAAAAGCGATGGTACGGAGGGCGGTACGGTTCTGGTCAAGGATATACGACCTGGAAACAACTACAGCAGCAGCTCTCCCATTTACTTAACGGATGTCGGAGGCACTCTGTACTTCAGGGCCAATGACGGCACACATGATTACGAACTCTGGAAAAGTGACGGCACTGAGGCCAACACGGTTCTGGTCAAGGATATACGTTCTGATGGCGACAGCTGGCCGAATAACTTAACCGCCGTAGGCAACACCCTGTACTTCAATGCCGATGACGGCACCAATGGTTACGAACTCTGGAAAAGTGACGGTACTGAGAACGGCACGGTTCTGGTTAAGGATATCTTGCCGGAAGGTAACAGCTTTCCTTCCAATCTTATAGATTTCAACAACATGCTGTATTTCAGAGCCACTGACAATCAAGCCGGCAGACAGGTATGGAAAAGTAATGGTTCTTCAGCAGACACAATCAGGGTTACCAACATATTTGCCGGAACTGATGGTTCAGAAATAGAGGAAGGTGTCATAATAAACAAGGTCTTTTATTTTGCGATGACTGACGGCACCCATGGTTATGAACTCTGGAAGAGTAGCGGCAGTGAGGCCGGTACGGTCATGGTCAAGGATATATGGCCTGGCGAAAATAGTAGTCACCCTAAGAAATTCACTGACGTTGACGGCATGCTGTACTTCAGTGCTGATGACGATATTCATGGTAAGGAACTCTGGAAGAGCGACGGCACTGAGGACGGCACGGTTCTGGTCAAGGACATAGCATCTGACCACGGAAGCAATCCGGATTACTTAACCGCCATAGGCGGCACCCTGTACTTCAGTGCCGGTGATGATACTCATGGCCGGGAACTCTGGAAGAGCGACGGCACTGAGGGCGGTACGCTCATGGTCAAAGATATACGGTCTGGTCTCGACAGCAGCGACCTTGATTACTTTACCGGTTTAGGCGATATGTTGTATTTCACTGCCAATGACGGTTCCAATGGTAACGAACTCTGGAAGAGTAACGGCACTGGGGGCGGTACGGTTCTGGTTAAGGATGTCAGGCCTGGACCATCTTCCAGCTATCCCCGCTCCTTAATCGACGCAGGCGACACATTGTACTTTGCTGCCAATAACGGCACCAATGGTACTGAACTCTGGAAAAGCGACGGCACCGGGGACGGCACGGGCATGATCAAGGATATCTGGTCTAGCGGCAGCAGCGGCAGCGATCCCGGTTCCTTGACCAACTCAGGTGGCACGGTGTATTTCCGTGCTTATGACGGCTCTAACGGTTATGAACTCTGGTCAAGTGACGGCACTGAGGACGGCACGGTCCTAGTTAAGGATATATGGCCTGGTGGTGGCAGCAGCGACCCCAGTGAGTTAACCGATATCGACGGCACCCTGTACTTCCATGCTAATGATAATATTCATGGTCGAGAACTCTGGAAGAGCAACGGGACTGAAAACACTACAAGCATAGTCAAAGATATTTGGCCCGGAGAAGAAAGTAGTTCCCCTAGATCTCTGATTAATGTAGACGGTACGCTCTATTTCAGCGCTTATGATATCCCGGCAGGTGATGAACTTTGGAAGAGCGATGGAACCGAGAACGGAACGGTCATGGTCAAGGACATCTGGCCGGGACCGGATTCCAGCGAACCCTGGGCAATCGTCAGCGGCGACGGATTTTTCTACTTCATGGCAGAGGATAACGCCCATGGCTATGAACTATGGGTATACCGCTATGGTGCCTTCCCCTGGACCATGTTCATGCCGGCAATTACCGGGATGGGAGCAAAGTAGGATCCACTGGACGAAGAATCGAGCCGGTTGAGGCAGAGCAGAGCTGCTCTGCCTCAACCGACTTGCGGATTACCCCATACATAAAAAGGGTCGGAATGATATTCTCCGGTTTGCAGGAGAATATCTTTCCGGCCCTTTTTTGCTGTACAGTGACCTCAGTTCCAAAACTGTGACAGGCCGAAAAGGCCTGCCGGCCGCTTACCCCCTCAACAACATCTTTATCCCTTCCTTTTTCCCTGTCACACTCCTGTGCAGGACAATGGTTTTACCGGTATTGACTGCTTCATCATAGGGACGGCTGTAAATCCTGGTTTTTTGTGAAGAGCGTTTCTGCAGGCGCGGGAAATGGAAGGCGACAAAGTCCTGCAGATCTCTGTCTTCCCTGGTAATAAGTGCGCCGGGCTGTTTCCTGTCACGGTCGTCCTGTCCGTTCCCAAGGGTACTTTGATGCTGCAGTGCCAATTTTTCGGAAAACCCATGGAGCAGGCCGAGATAGTAACTGTTTTTTGCTGTTCGGGCGTTTCCCCTGAATTTATGGCAATTAGCCTGCCATAGGCTGGGCAGCTGCTGTTCAAGGAAATGATAGCAGTGC
>CAZQKF010000036.1:0-10421 GCA_964593645.1 uncultured Desulfobulbus sp. | reverse complement strand
GTGCCGTTTTGTCGACATGGCATTTAATGCATATTTTATCCGGTGGAAGAATAAGGGCTACAGGAGTGCTCTCTTTGCCCTCATTGTCTGCGATGGAAGGAGCTTGGTCATTGCCTACAGGCTCAATTAACGGGGAGAGATTTTCTTTTTCAGAGACATGACAGGCAGCGCACTGGTTGGACGTCCAGAAAGGGTGCTTAAACACATGCTTGCCTGATTGCACTGATAGCACCGCCGCCGGTTCAGGTGTCTCTTTTGGCTCACCTTCTCCGTACAGCTCCTCAATGGGCGGCACACCGGTAAAGATCGTGGTCAGAACGGCATACTGTTTCTGTCGATCACATCCTGTACAGAGCAGCACAACAGAGGCCAGCAATACCCATCGTAACCTCATTATTCAGATTCCTGCTCCTCGTTGCCGTTGTTCTCTGTTTCATCTGCAGTCTCCATCTGGTCAAGCCTGCGCCGGTCACCGGTCCATGTACCGAAACCGTAGACATTTGTCCGGCCCGGGCCTGCCATATTGGCGACATAGATAAGGTATTCCACCTTAAAGTCTTTATCTACATAATTCTGAAAAAAATCAACATTGTCATAATCAATAGCAATGCCGGCAGGAAGCCACAGATTTTCGATATTGGCTCCAGGTCCGCCGAAAAACATGAGCAGCTGACCTTCACGGTTAAAGATCTGTACCTGTTCGGAACCGGCATCAACCACGTAAATATTGCCTTTATGGTCAACAGCGACCCCCTTGGGCCGGGCAAAGGTTCCTATGGTGTCGCCGGCAGAGCCAATAGTCAGCAGGAGTTCACCGGCAGGGGTAAACTTTTTAATTTTAAAATTAAAGGCATCAGTGACATAGACAAACCCTTTATCATCAACGGTTACATGGGTTGGGCGGTGCAATTGATTACCTGTTGTGCCTGCTTCTCCAATTGTCTGAATAAGCTGACCATTTTTTTTGTCAAGCAC
This sequence comes from uncultured Desulfobulbus sp., assembly GCA_964593645.1. Lineage (GTDB taxonomy): Bacteria > Desulfobacterota > Desulfobulbia > Desulfobulbales > Desulfobulbaceae > Desulfobulbus_C. The sequence goes on along the minus strand of CAZQKF010000036.1, from coordinate 9,446 downwards.
CAGAATCTTGTCTTTTTTATAATCACAGACATATATCCTGTTGTTATATACAGCAACATCTACCGGTTTTTCAAAAACGTCGGCATCACCGTATGCACCGACATACTTGTTGTCTGCGTCAAAGAGCAGAATTTGTTTCCGCTTAATATCACTGACATACTGGCTGCCGTCCGTATCAACCCAGATTCCCCCTCCATATTCAATTATACCATCCGGGCGGCTGTCGTCCTGGAGAATATTCAGCTCTCGTTTGCCGAGATCAAAGATAAAGGTCTTGTTATGCATCCGGTCAATGACATATATCTTTCCCCGACTGCTGCTGACATCATAGGGGCGGACAACACCGGTAAATTCAACCTCCGGGCCAAGCAGAAAACGCTCAAAATGTGTTTGTTCCTTACCTATGTCGGACTGCTTGGTCAACGTATAGAGATATTGAATTCTTGGCTGCACAGGAGGCGGTGGATAAAAAACTTTTTTGGTTTCCTGCGACACATTTTGTGCGCAGCCTGACAAAAGAAAAAGTAGAATAAAAAAAGGCAGAATATTCGATTTCATTATTTGAATGATGTAATAAGAAAATTTTCCATCAGAACATCAGGAAAAATGAAAGGTGTACTGTATAGAATCAGATAGTGCAAGGGGTGGATCAAGCAACGAGGTTAAAACAATTAACCCCGTTGCTTGCCATCAACATCAACTCTAAAAAACGTTTGTCAACCAACTGCTATTTATCATGGCAGGTCAGACAGAGCGCCGAAGCGGCATTATCTTTACGCAGAAAGGGGACATTCGCATCGTCGTGCACATCATGGCAAGAGGCACACTCAAAGGCATTTCCACTGAAGAGCCAATCATCTTCAATGACTTGACCTGAGCCTGTATCTTTTGTAGCGGGATCAAAGAGGCCACCGTCTGCAGTTGCCAATGCTGTATTATAAACAAACGAAATTGGATGGTCGTTGGAGAGATCCGTCCCAACAAGTGCACTACCGCTTACTACATTCCCAGCTGTGCCGGCCATACCCCCGAAGGCATCCAAGGCAACTGTGCCGTCATGGCAGGAGAGACAAAGCCTGGACACACCGTTAGGTTGGCCGAGAGTGGCATTCAAAGTTGCTGAGGTGTACAGTGTAAAAGATGCCGTAGCTGTAACCTCATGGTTCCAGAGGGGTGCATCATTAACCGAAGTATCTGAATGATGCGGCGTATGGCAGTAGATACAGAGCTGACTCTGAGGATTATTGGGTGTTGCGAATGCGCTCAAGTCATGAGCACTCCCTGCAATACCAGCATTTGCCCCGCCGGCAAGCAAAAGTCCACCACCCAAGATCAGCGATGTTACAATAATTTTTTTCATGTTCCCCTCCCAGGAAATTCTTTTTCAAACATCTATGGCCCGGCATGTCACTCTGACCAGCTGACCATTCTCCTTTTTCTGTCCACCCCTCAACAACTGAGGGGTGATACATTCTTCTATATAAAAAAAAACTTGTTTACATCGTACGATCTATAGATCTGTTTCAAACATATCCCCTTTGCAGCCAGATACTTATTGCACTGCAGGGATTACATGGCACCTACCATATTGAGAACACTTCCCAAAGCAGTAAAACTCCGACAAAAACTTATCAATACTTATTTATAGGTTATTTATACCTCCCCTGTCAACTAAAAATGCCACAAAGTGCTACCCCCTCTCTTTTTGCTGATAGTATACCTTCCGTTGTTCAACAAACAGGGTTTACTCATGGAGTAGATCCTTACGCTGCAGCAGTTCAAAGGCCTTTTTATACGATTTTGCTGCCTTGTCCAGATGGCCGAGCTGCTCCTGCAGTTCACCCTCCAGAAAATGAAGCTCGGGGCTGCGGCCATTGCGAAAGAGCAGGGCCTGGACGTCATCAAGTGCTTCTGCAACCTCTCCCATTTTGGCACTCACCCTGGCCAGGCAGATCTCAGCCTTGAGCAGTTTGGGCTTTTGCTGAAGTGCAGCTTCCAGTTCCGTAACTGCATCATCAAGCTTGTCCTGCTCAACATAGATACAGCCGAGTTCAACCTTGGCTTCGGCAAGCTTGGAATTGAGCTCCAGTGCCTTGCTAAATTCGCGCACAGCAGAATCCTGCATCCCCTTGTGAACCAAATTAATGCCCATCTTCAGGTGCCGCAGGGCCTGTTTTTCTCCTTCTGGAATTTCCTTTATCTTGGGGTTCAGCTCCGCCTCAAGAGTTTTTCGACTCTTGGTTCCAAGCATAATATCAACTTCACCCTGCAGACGCTGGGCAATATCCTTGGAATAGCCAACCCCACCGGTAACCTTTCCCTGCTTGTTCACCATCAGCATGGAGGGGAGAACGTACAGGCCAAACTTTCCATAGACATTTCGATTACTGTCCATGTACAGCGGAGCAGTCAAACCGGAAGCCTTGGTGACCTCCTTGACCACAGCATCCGTATCATTCTGGACGTTAACCACAAGCAAGTGGACACCATTTTTTTTCAATTTGGCAGACATCCCCTGCACAACCTTCATCACCTTAATGGTACGTTTTTTCTTTGCCGCCAAATCACCGCCCCAGAAGAGGAGGAGCAGCGGTTTTCCCTTTTGGCTGTGCAGAGAAGTACCGGACGTATTTTTATAGCCGGCAAGGGTGACGTCGGGAACAGGATTACCTATTTCCAGAGAACGGAAAGGAAAGGACTCTGCCCTTCCGGTCTCGCTGAGAACAAAAAAGCCGGCAATAAACAGGGTGATCAAAATAAAATTAATTCGTTTACAGCTCAATTGGGCACTGCTTCTGTTCATAGGAATACTCCAAAACCTGTTAATCTATGTCCCCGCATCTCTTGCTGCTGTACAACCTGTTATTTCCCGGCGTTGCCATGCTTAAATGCTTCCTTGACCCGGTTGTACTGTTTCGGGGCATGACAGCCGACAACACAGCCGCCGCCGTTTTTAGTAGGCGTAAATTCAATTGGATAAGACCAGCGACCAAAGGGAACTTCATAGCGTATATGTTTTGCCTGGCTGCTGGCATGTGGATTATGACAAGCAATACAACTCCGGCCTTTTTGCCGATTCACATGAAAATAATGGAGGTTGTAGTCCGTGTCACGAAAGTTGGTCAGCTTGGTGGTGAATTTTTTGGTTGCAATATCCTTTTCATGGCAGCCAAAACAGATGTCATACTTATCTTTTGAGTACGGCGTGTAAAAATTTTCCGGAAATTTGCGGACAAGGAGACGGCTGAAATCAGATCCATGTATATTATGACATTCACCACAACTACCTGTTTTTACAGGACCATGCAAATTTTTACTGTTGGCAATCTCGTAGGCAAGGTCTTCATGGCAGGTTCCACAAAGTTTAATTCCCTTGCCCTTGAGCAGAGGTGCCACGGCAGAGCCGTGCGGTGCATGACATTTCGTACACTCGCCCTTGGCCACCGGTTCATGTTGAAATTTAGCCGTATTTATAGCTGCAAACACCTCAGGATTCAACTTCTGGTGACAGCCGGCACAGAGCTTTTTTGGCGGTGCCACCAGTTGAAAACGGGTATCTGAGCTGTGAGGATCATGACAGGTACTGCAGTCTTTTTTTACCGGCGGATGGGTGTTTGGCAGGCTCAGCTGTTCTTTGACGTTCTCATGACATTCAAAACAGAGCTGTCCGTCTTTAGTGGGAGCAATGAGTAAAAACTCATTAGCCGAGGCATGGGGATAATGACAGGCTATACAGTCGCCGGATCCCACCGGGCCATGCTGATGTTTCTTGTTGAACATATCTTCCTCATGGCAGGTAAAACAGAGGCTGGACATTTTTTTACCGTCACCAAGCAGCTGAAAACGCTTGGGCGACTGGTGGGGATCATGACAGTCAATACAACCTTCTTCAACAGGCGGATGAATGACTTCCTGATTGAACTCCTCTTTTTTAGCCTCATGACAGACGATACAGAGATCCTGACCGGTACGCTCCATCTGCTGGGGCTCAAAGGAGCCGTGCGGGTTATGACAGGAAATACAGATCCCTGCACCCACCGGTCCATGGACATGGGAACCATTTTTTTCTTTGCCCATGCCCGGATGGCACTTACCTGTTGTACAGTTATAGCGGGCCGGAGTAATACGCTGAAAGTTAATCTTGCCGCGCCGTTTCCTGTGACATTTAGTACAGGTCAGCTTGCCGACCTGAGTGTGGATATAGAAGCGCTTAAATCCCTTAGGCGCCTTAACTCCCTTATCCCCTTTTTTAACCGCGGTATAATAGATTTTGATCTGCTTTTTAACGCCGCCCGTTGCAAAGTTGAGTGTATTAACACCCTTTTTCAGGGTTATCATCGTGCCGAATGTATTATCAGTCACGGCAACCTTTCCCTTGACCCCGCTGACGGTAACACTCTGCACCTTGGCCCCCTTAACATAACCGGACAAAAATAGTTTTCCCTCAGTCACAAAGGCCCCGTCCGGCGGTGAAACAATAACAATTTCCTGCCCACCTTTTTTCTCCTGCGCATAGACTGCACCTGTTCCCGGCAGCAGCGTCATCAGACAAAAGGTCAACAGGAACGCCGCACACCACACAGCTGCTCTTGTCTGCATGACCCCTTCGGGCCGACATTCACTCCTTTTTTCGTTCTTCATCCCCAATCCTTTTTTCCATATTTTGGTACCCCGATCACGCATCTCCCCTTCTTTCTGCAGCGTAACCGGATCATCATCAGTTCTCACCTTTTCCGACAGAAGCAGTTGGGCCGCAAATAACGTTACGGGGCAACAGACACCTGACAAAGAGGGCAAAAACTACGTCCATCATATTTATATTACGGCATTGGTTTCATAAAATAAATAGGGATTTGCCTACAAACAGAGGTTGAAAACCCTGTACCCGGGGTAGGTTTTTCCTATATACGTAAGCTAACCCCCCTTCCAATTTTACTTATCCTTTTTGGCCGGCTTACGCTGTTTGGCATCATGATAATACTTAAACCTGAACAGAGCGTCCCGACCATGACAGTCAACGCACATCATAGAATACGTCTGCATACGAAGAAAACTTGTTGTTGCCCTTCCCTCGACATTCGCCCCGGTGCCCGACCGTGTCTGCTTAGGATCCCATTGATGGACATCATGGCATGAGGCACAGGAGATATCACCTACCTTTATTTTTTCCCCATTCTTTTTATTATACAGAGGGAAGTAATTTGCTTTTCCCGGAGTATTACGCCCCACGTTGGTGATCAGCATCCCCTGCGGATGCGAGTCCGCCTTAGGCACCTTTGCCGCACCAACATCACCTGCACGGTGACAGGACTTGCACATTTTATCCATCACGCCGATACCACTTCCCAATTCTCGTGCCCAGAGCCTGACACTGTTTCGGGCGTTGTGCACACTATGACAGGCCCCGCAGGGTCCGGAACGAGCCGGGGTCTGCCCCTTAACATTATCCGAGTTCGGAGCCATGGCCACCATATCGTGGTCGGTCCCGGCAACATACCCCTTTTGCCGGTGACAGTCGGCACAGAGCAGGGGAACCGGTGAGGCTGGTTTGCGCAAAAAACTGCTGCGGGCATCGCCCTCTTTTCCAGCCACCACCTGGACAGATTTTTGCTGCGGCTGCCATTGATGCGGATTGTGACAGGTAAGACAGCCAACCACACCATCCTTCTGCCTTTGCCCGTTTTTCTGATTAAACAGGGGTAACGTTGTTGCCATGTTTTTGCGGCCAGGTTTGATGCCAACCGGATGCGAATATCTGCCCACGGTTTTATCTGCTGCTATACCGTTTTGCCTATGGCAGGCAAGACAGCCGGCGTCGGCAGGGGATTTTCTGCCGGTCTTTGTTCTCTGCATAGCCAGCAGATCACGACTCCAGGCTCCGTGCAGCAGATGACAGACGCCGCAGGGGCCGGTTTCAGCAGGCAATTTCCCCTGAACGTTTCGTACTTTTTTCTTAGTAAACACCAAGTCATGATCGGTTTTTTCCACCAGTGACTGCCTTGGATGGCACTGGCGACAGAGCAGCGGTGCCGGGCTAGCCGGTAAACGAAGAAAATTTGCAGCCCTGCCCTTACCCGGCCCTGAATGCGGATCATGACAGGTGCCGCAGCTGACAATCCCCTTGGCCAGCTCCACCCGCCTGCCCGACTTGTCATATACAGGGAGCTTAGTCCTAATCCCCTTGTTCCGTAGGCTCATACTGAAAGGATGTGAATAGCCGGACAGCTGCTTTTTGGCAGCAATTCCGCCATTTTTATGGCAACTCAGACACATATCCTCAGCAGCGGTGCCCTTTCCCTTATGTTTTCCCGCTTTCTTCCTGCCCCAGAGAAGCAGATGATCAGCCTTGTGAATACGATGACAGCTGCCGCAGACTCCGGATTCAACCGGGGTCTGCCCCAGACTGTTTCTGGAGTCCGGGGCTGTTTTGCGCAGGTCATGCCCACTCTCAAGGATCGCACTTTTATCCTTATGGCAGTCAAGGCAGAGATGTGAGCCGCCTCGTACGGAATCGACAAGAAACCTGGTATTTTCCGCCCCGTGTACGCTATGACAGGATTCACAGACAACCCTGTTCTTTTCAGTGCCTTCAACGCCTCCCATTTTCAACAGCTCAGGAGAAATATCCAGAGCTGTGGTATCAACCGGATGATTGCCCGCATCAGGCCCGCCGACCTTATCGGTATGACACATCCGGCACATGGAGGAGTTGTCATTGGAGGTTCTGATAAAAACCGTATCTTCGATGCCCTCCTCACTGGAAACCCCATGGGCGGTATGACAGGTTGCACATTGCATATTGCCGTTCTCGTCCAGTGGAAAAATATCAGGGATTTTCATGCCCGGAGGTGGAGGTTTATCCACCGGGTGATGACGTTCATTGTAGACCCTGTCTCTGGAGTCAACTACTGAACCATCATGACAGGAAAAACAGATTTCGGCGCTGGCCACCACCTTGTCGGCCTGATAAGGCACCAGGTCGGAACCGCGACCGTCGATAAAAAAGGTATCCACCCAGCGATAATGGCAGATGGCACACTCCTTGGCCGAGCTCGGGTTACGTGGGGCCTGTACTGTCTCCTCTTTGGCCTGTACTACACTGCTGAGCAGGAGAATGAAGCCAACCTTGATACATACCACTGGTATCCAGCTGTAAACTGAAGTCATTGCTGAAATTTTACTCACCCAAGGTATCAATATATTTCTCTGGTTCCCTGCAGGATTTCTCCGCACAACGCAACCGAATCAGGGTTGCTCAAATGCAAAAACCGTGACCTTGTCTGCAAACATCTCAACCACATAGAGTTTGTTCCTGCTGTCAACAAACAGGCCAACAGGGGTTGAAAAATGTCGTACCTTACCGGTTGTCGGATCACCGATGACCGAATGGAAATGTCCCTCGTCGGTAAATACCTGGATCACCCCTATGTAGGAATCACTGACATAGATCAGGCCGTCCCGGCCGACAGCGACACCCTTTGGGCGATAGAACTGCCCTTTTTCCACGCCCCAGTCGCCGACAAAGGTGACAAACTTGCCTGTATCGGTAAGCACCTGAACCCTGGTATTAATCACATCGACAATATGGAGATATTTATCGTTATACAAGGAAACCATGAAGGGATAGCGGAACTCTTTGCGTTCAATGCCGGGCCGGCCAAAGGCATCCAGGCGCTTGCCTGTGCGCAGGTCGTATTTAAGGATACAGTGATTGTCGTTGTCGGCAATAAAGCCAATATCCCCGGAACGGGTAACGGCAATATCTGTAGGATCAGCAGGTTTGGGGCCGCATCCCTGCAGTTTGATGGTAGAATGATATTCTCCAGCCCCGGAAAAGATCTGGATCCTGCTGTTGCCGCTGTCAGCCACATACAGGCGTCCCTGCCCGTCAAGATCAATGCCCAGAGGATAATGAAATTCACCTGCTTCACTCCCCTGCAGGCCAAGACTGAACAGAGGTTTCCCGCTTGCCGAAAAAACCTTGATCCGGTGGTTGACCCCGTCAACTACATAGGTATCGCCTGCGTTATTGACCGCCACATCGCTTGGCTGACGAAAATCGCCGGTTACGGTGTGGAGATACCGGGCCATGGTCAGTTTGAGTTCCTCAGACAGAACCGGAGACGGTTGCGCCAGACTGCAAAGTAAAATCCAGACAAGGGCAGCAATGATCGGCCTCTTGAATCGATCAATCATTTCCCCGCCAAATAGAGTGCGGGGACTGCTGAAAAAGCAGTCCCCTGTTTGCCGATTAGAGGTGATCTGTTTTCTCCTCACCCTGTTCAGTTACATCATCATGATTCGCCTTTGCCTTAAGAAGTGCCGGATCTTCGGCTGCCATCTGGGACGGCTCGGCCTTGACCTCTTGGTTGCCCATACCTGGATGGAGCATTTTCGGCATATGAAACTCAGTATAATTCTTAATCATACCGACCACTTCAGTGCTTGTTACTGAATCAATCCTTTCCTTGGGATAGCCAAGTGCGGCCAGCGGCAGCTGCGGATTATCCTTACGATGACATTCTCGGCAGACCACGGGCTTTTTGCTGATCCCGGCATGAATCATCTTTTTGGCCTTGGACTTCTGCCCTTCACTCAACTCCTGTTCCATCTTGCGATATTCATTCACAAAATCACGTTTTTCCTGAGAATCAATCCGTACCACGGCACCATTTTCCTTCACAAACGGGATAATCTTGGCACCGTAAGTTCCGGGATGGGCATCTTTGACCGGAGAGTCGACAATCTCACCGGTGGAGCGGTCATACCACTTATAGATACCGGTTGCCTGCTCCTTGGTCGGCTTGACATGGCAGGTCTGACAGCCGATAAAGAAGGCATGCATATTCAAAAAGGCCCGAATGTCCTTAACACCGTTATGCGGCATATCTCCATGACAGGAACTACAGTAGGAGTATCTATCCGGGGTCATTTCCAGGCCAATATGATGAAAATGGCCTTCAATATACTGCTGTTCAAGCACCTTATAGCCCAGGTAATTTTTGACCCGTTTCTCACTCTTGAGAATCACCTGCTCAAAGCTCTGATCCTGAACCTTTTTTTCCCCACCATGCAGTGCAGCAGCCTCACCGCCTTTGCGGCCATGATACTCATGCAGCAGATGGGCAAAGGTCAGATTCCAGATCAGCACCATGAAAAAAATCACCAGCCCCATAAAGCCAAGAATATAGAGTTTGGTCAGTAAACATTTTATCTTCATGAAGCCTCCCCTTCCTGCCCGAGAGTTGTTTCCGAATCAAGACTGTTCTTCATATTGCCGATTCTGCTGCTGCCGGAATCACAGGGGGAACGGCGGTGACCGCCGTGCGGTGGTTCAATCTCATCCTCTAACCCTTCAGCCTTCATAACCCGGAGATAATATTCATAATGTTCCTCGACCATCAGGTCCTCGGGCAGGTAGCCGGTGAGAAACACCGTACCCATGG
>CAZQKF010000035.1:0-10434 GCA_964593645.1 uncultured Desulfobulbus sp. | reverse complement strand
CCAGGAATCACGCTTACCCACACCGATGATATCACAGAAACTACGGATAGAGGCCGGCGTGTAGCCCCGGCGGCGCAGGCCGGACAGGGTAAGCATCCTCGGGTCATCCCAGCCCTGGACATGCTGCTCATCAACAAGCTGCAGCAGTTTGCGTTTGCTCATTACTGTATAGTTGATATTTAAGCGGGCAAACTCATACTGGCGGGGATGACAGGGAGTCTGCAAAGTATCAAGTACCCAGTCGTACAGGGGACGGTTGTTTTCAAACTCCAGGGTGCATAGGGAATGGGTGATCTGCTCTATCATGTCAGACAGACAGTGGCAGAAATCATACATGGGATAGATACACCAGGTGTCGCCGGTTCGATGGTGACTGGTCTTCATGATTCGGTAGATGACCGGATCGCGCATCATAAAATTAGGGGCACTCATGTCGATCTTTGCCCGCAGGGAACAGGTACCTTCGGCAAGCTCGCCGTTTTTCATCTGCCCGAAAAGATCCAGATTCTCCTGCACCGAACGCTCACGATACGGGCTTTCCTTGCCCGGTTCTGTCAGGGTTCCCCGGTAGGTACGCATCTCTTCAGCATTTAAATGACAGACATAGGCCTTGCCCAGCTTGATGAGTTCCACTGCAAAATTATGGAGCTGCTCAAAGTAATCAGAGGAAAAATAGAGATGCTTGCCCCAGTCAAAGCCAAGCCAGTGCACGTCTTCTTTAATGGCCTCCACATATTCCGTGGATTCCTTACCTGGATTGGTATCGTCAAAGCGCAGGTGACAGACCGAGTTGTTTTCCTGGGCAATACCAAAATTCAGACAGATGGATTTTGCATGACCGATATGAAGAAAGCCGTTGGGCTCGGGTGGAAAACGAGTGATGATGATCTGGTGTTTACCGGTTTTCAGATCCTCGGCAATAATCTGGCGGATAAAATCAAGGGGCTTGTCAGGTTTTTTTTCAGTTGTCATGATGAACAATGGTTCCAGGGTTCTGGTTCAGTGCCTTTGCAGTATTATTATGGTTGCGGTGATGTCCTGTTATGCTGTCTGGTCGTACAGGTGATCGATATTTTTCAGTCTGTTGATCACTCGCTCTTTGCCGATTGCCATGAGAATGTCAAACATACTCGGGCCTGCCAGTTGGCCGGTCAGGGCCGTACGCATACCGTTGATCAGGATACCGGGTTTGATGTCAAGCTCGTCGGCAAATTCCCGTGCCGCAGCCTCGGTGGTTTCTTTGGTAAACTCATCAAGGGCTGCAAGACGTTCGGCCAGCTGCGGCATCCAGGTTTTGAGATCCGGGTGCTTGAGGATGTTCTTTTTCAACGGCTTGGCTTCCACCTGGTAATCTTCGGCAAAATAGGCCCGGCCAAGGGTGGCAAAATCACGGGTGGTATGGAACCGATCCCGGATAAGATCCAGCGTGTCCAGAAACCACTCCTTTTTATCTCCTTCATAGGCGTCATCCCATAAGCCCTGTTCCAGGAAATCCTCTTTGACAAGCTCTGCCAGCTCATTGATATCCATGCTGCGCAGGTAGTGCTCGTTAATGGAGATCAGCTTGGGATCGGTGAAGAATTTTGCATTGCCTTTCTGGTAGTTAAACACCGAGTTGACCTTGCCGATCCGTTCCAGAGTAAAGGCTTCAATCAGTTCTTCCCGGCTGAAAAATTCCTGATCCGTGCCCGGGTTCCAGCCCAGCAGGGCTAAAAAGTTGCACAGGGCCCAAGGGATAAATCCTTTATCCCGGTAAAACTGAACCGAGACGATTTCGCCATGGCTGCGTTTGGATATTTTACGTTTCTGGAGGTCAAGTGTCAACGGCATGTGGGCAAAGACCGGGACCTTAGCATCCAGGGCCTGATACAGCAGCACCTGGCGTGTGGTATTGCTCATGTGATCCTGGCCGCGAATAATATGGGAGATGCGATCGCGGATATCATCCACCACGTTGCAGAGTAAATATAATGGTTTACCGTTGGAACGAACAATGACAAAGTCTTCGATATCGTCATAGGCTCGTTCAATGGTTCCCAGCACCTTATCCTCATAGGCAACTTTGCCCTCCTGACGAGCGACTTTAAAACGAATAATAGAGGGAATACCCTGTGCCTCTTTATCGGCAACTTCTTCCGCAGTCAGGTTCCGGCAGGTACCATCATAGCGGACATCTTTTTTGGCTGCCATGGCCGCTTCACGCCTTTGATCCAGCTCTTCTTTAGTACAAAAGCATTTATAGGCATGGCCTGAAGCCAGCAGTTGTTCAGCAGCCCTGGTATGATCATCGGAAAATTCCGTCTGAAAATAGGGCCCTTCATCCCAGTCCAGACCGAGCCATTTCATACCGTCAATGATTCCCTCAATAGACTCCTGGGTCGAACGTTCGGCATCGGTATCTTCAATGCGCAGGATCAGCTTGCCGTTATTTTTTTTTGCCCACAGCCAGTTGAGCAGGGCCGTACGGGCACCGCCGATATGCAGGTAGCCGGTGGGGCTGGGGGGAAAGCGGACACGGACTTCGGTCATGGTGTACTCCTTATATCATTCTCAAGGGTTCTTGAGCGGACAACAGCAGGCTGCTCGCTGGAACCGGGATTTAAGTAAATGTTGAGTGCGTGGAAAGCACAAAGTGCACAAAGGAAAACACCATTATAGGTCCCCTGTGCACTGTGGTGAAAAGTCGGTCTGTTGACTTTTGTATTGTCTGTCCACTGCAATCTCGTTATACTGCATTTTTTGCAATTAAAAATCAATATATTTTCTCTTCTGGAACAGGTTTTAAGGGGTAACTCATGAAAGTACTGATCAGTGATAATCTTGCACCTATCGGCGAAAAAATTCTTAAGGAAGCCGGGTTTAAAGTCGATGTGAACACCGGCCTGCCCCCTGAAGAACTCAAGGCCATTATTCCGGATTATGATGGTCTGGTTATCCGCAGTGCAACCAAGGTTCGTCAGGATATCATTGAGGCTGCGACCAAACTCAAGGTGGTCGGCCGGGCCGGTATCGGTCTTGATAATGTCGATATTCCGGCGGCCAGCGAAAAGGGCATTGTGGTCATGAATGCGCCTGACGGTAACGCAACCACAGCAGCCGAGCATGCTATTACCATGATGATGTCGCTGGCCAGAAATATTCCCCAGGCAACCGCCTCCATGAAGGCCGGCAAGTGGGAGAAAAAGAATTTTATGGGCCGTGAGGTGACCGGCAAGACCCTGGGTATTGTCGGTATCGGCCGGATTGGTTCCATTGTGGCCAACCGGGCCCAGGGGCTGCACATGAAGGTTATTGCCTTTGACCCCTTTATGCCTGAAGAGCTGGTGCAGAAGCTGGGAGTTGAGCGGGTTGATCTGCTGGAACTTGCCAAGAGAGCGGATTTTATCTCTGTGCACACCCCGCTCACCAAGGATACCCATCACCTGTTGTCCACCGAGTTCTTTGCCAATATGAAAGAGGACGCCATGTTCATTGATTGCGCCCGCGGCGGCGTACTTGATGAAGAAGCGCTCTACAATGCTCTGAAAGAAGGCCGTATCGCAGGCGGTGCCCTTGATGTCTTTGAAAAAGAGCCCACAACCCTTGAGGGCACGCCTCTTCTTGGGCTTAATAATTTTATCTGTACCCCCCATCTTGGTGCCTCCACAGCCGAAGCCCAGGAAAATGTGGCCTCGGCCATTGCTGAGCAGATGGCGGATTATCTGCTGAAAGGGGCGGTTCGCAACGCTGTGAATGTCCCATCGGTCAGTGACGACGTACTGGCCAAGATCGGTCCTTATATAAATCTTGGTGAGATGCTTGGTTCCCTGCACATGCAGATTGCCCGCGGCGGAGTGGAAGAGATCAATCTTGAGTTCAGCGGAGACCTTGCCGAGCAGGATATCGGGCCGATAACCGTTGCCTTTTTAAAGGGGTTGTTTACCCCGATTCTCCAGGATGCAGTTAACTTTGTCAATGCACCTCTTATTGCCAAGGAACGCGGTATTCGGGTGGTCGAATCCAAGACCAAGCAGGCCTCTGATTTTACCAACCTGGTTCGGATTACCGTCAAGACCAATGAAGGCGAAAACATGCTGGCCGGAACCGTGTTTGGTAAGAAAGAGCCACGCCTGGTACGACTGAACTCCTTTAGGCTTGAGGCTCTGCCTGCAGGCCCCATGCTGCTGGTGTATAATAATAATGTACCCGGTGTGATCGGGGCGCTTGGCACAACGCTCGGAGCCGGCGGAGTAAATATTTCCCGCATGACTGTTGGCCGTGAAGAGGCTTCGGATCAGAATATTATCCTGCTTAACACCGATACTCCGGTCTCTAAGGAGTTGCTGGCCAATGTGACGGCGCTGGATAAAATTGACGACGCCATGGCCCTCCAGTTGCCGGAGTATATCAAGTAAGGCAGCTGCAAAATTACATACACATACATTTTCCTAACCTGAAAAATTTAACAGAGTACAAGCATGAGTGAACAAAAAAGTGACTGCGGTTGTCCGGAAGGAAGAGTGAAAAATGAGGCTGGGAAATGTGTTATGCCTGAGGTCTCTTTTGTATCACTTGTCCTGTCATTAAACACCACTGCGCTTTTTCATCTGGGTGAGCTTGGCCACCCGGAAACCGGTCAAAAATTTGTTGATCTGGAACTGGCCAAGCATACCGTTGACACGCTGGCCATGCTTGCGGAAAAGACCCGGGGAAATCTTGATGCCCAGGAAAATGAGTTGATGACCAAGGTGCTGTATGAGTTGAAGATGCGCTTTGTCAAGGCCTCGGAAGCGACTCTATAGCGGTCGGTTGGGCAATGGGCAGCCATCAGCTGTGTCTGGAAGCACCGGCTAAGATAAATCTTTATCTGGAAATTACCGGACGCAGGTCTGATGGATACCATGAGCTGAACACGCTCATGCAGAAACTGGCCCTGTTTGACACCTTGTGTTTTACCCTGACAGATGAGCCGGGAATTCATCTGACCTGCCCGGGAACGGATCTGCCGATTGATGAAGGCAATATTGTCTATCGCGCAGCCCAAATTTTTTTTGAAGAGCAGGGCAGGGCGGAACAGGGCGTAGAAATTATTATACAAAAAAATATTCCCGTTGCCGCCGGGCTTGGCGGCGGCTCAAGTGATGCAGCGACCGTCCTGCTGGCCCTTGACCGGCTGCTGGTAACACAGCGCAGCACAAAGGAATTGGCTGTGCTGGCATTGCGCCTTGGTGCCGACGTTCCACTGTTTGTTCATGATATGGCCTGTGCCTGGGCAACAGGTATTGGTGAGCAGTTGCAATCAGCTGTTCCGCTTGTCGGTTACCAGGTGCTGCTGGTTAATCCCGGCATTTCCGTATCTACGAAATGGGCCTATGAGACTTTTGCGTTGACATCCGAGCAAAATATTTTTAACCTATCTTGTTCGCAAAAAGAGGATAGTGTAAACATCCGGAATGTTTCCTGGTGCACGCAGTCGTTTCGACCTGAAGAACTTGCCAATGATCTTGAAACGGTTACGCAAAATAAATTTAGTGTTATCGGTAGCCTGAAGAAGAAAATGTTGACAGCCGGTGCAGCCGGGGCTCTGATGTCCGGATCCGGATCTACAGTCTTTGGCCTGTTTGCAGATGATGCAGACGACCAGGCGAAACGTTGTTATCAGGAGTTACAGCAAGAGTATGATCAGGTCTACCTGGTGCATCCTCTTTGCTGACAGGTACAGGCAGTACGATTTTTTATCAGACTATTGAAGCTGGGTTGGGACGTCGTCAAGCGGTAAGACACAAGGTTTTGATCCTTGCATTCGGGGGTTCGAATCCCTCCGTCCCAGCCAATATTATAAATATACATCGACACAATCGTTTTTTTATTTTTCATTTTTAATGGAATGAGGCGCTGAAGATGCCAAACATAATTAAGATATTTACCGGGAACGCCAACCCTGCAATTGCCCGGGAAATTTGTAATTACCTGGACATGCCGCTTGCAGATGCAGAGGTGAAGCAGTTCAGTGACGGTGAAATATCAGTTGATATCGGTGAAAATGTACGTGGTGCTGATGTCTTTGTTATTCAGCCGACCTGTACACCGGTCAATGATCATCTGATGGAACTCCTCATCATGATTGATGCCCTGCGCAGGGCATCAGCTCGGCGCATCACTGCAGTTATTCCATATTACGGTTATGCTCGCCAGGATCGCAAGGTTCGGCCCAGAGTGCCTATTACCGCCAAGGCGGTTGCCGAGATGCTGATGGCTGTCGGCACCAGGCGGGTACTGTGCATGGATCTCCATGCCGGTCAGATCCAGGGATTTTTTAATATCCCGGTTGACCATCTCTATTCAGCCCCTGTCCTGCTCAAACATATCAGGGCGAATTTTGATGATGTGGTTATGGTCTCTCCGGATGCCGGCGGTGTGGAACGAACCCGTGCCTTTGCCAAGCGGTTGAACGCCGACCTTGCCATTATTGATAAACGGCGTGAACGAGCCAATGAGTGCGAAGCCATGCACGTCATTGGTGATGTTCGAGGCAAAACGGCCATCCTGCTTGATGATATGGTGGATACTGCGGGCACCTTATGCGGTGCTGCCTCAAAGCTGAAAGAACGCGGGGCCAAGGAAGTCCATGCCTGCTGCTCCCATGCGGTATTGTCCGGGCCGGCAATTGAACGGCTCAATGATTCTGAAATTAAATCACTGGTCGTGACAAACTCCATCCCCCTGGCTGATAAGGGCGATCGGTGTGATAAGATTACAGTGCTGTCGGTAGGTGAACTGCTTGGTGAGGCTATCCGCCGTATCCATTCTGAAGATTCTGTCAGCTATCTGTTTGTTTAAGATAACTTATAACCACTCAAGATTGAGTTTTTTTTGATACATTCCCGGAAAACGGGAGGAGGAATACGATGTTACAGGTTGATATCCCGGCAGCAGTTCGCACGGTATTTGGTAAAGGTGAATCACGTCGTCTGCGCATGGACAAGAAGACCCCGGCAGTTGTCTACAGCAAAGGTGATGATGTTGTAGCCCTGCAATTTGATGAGGCTACACTGTACAAGGATTTGCTGTTTATTCATGGCCGAAATGCAGTTGTTACCCTTGATGTCGAGGGTGATACCAAGGGCAAACGGCACGCACTGGTGCAGGAAATTCAAAAGCACCCGGTTGTAGAGCGGGTGATGCATGTTGATTTTTTAGAGATTGAACTTGATCAGCCGGTTGATTTTACCGTGCCGCTGCGCCTTGACGGTGTTGCCAAGGGCGTCGAGCTTGGTGGGGAGCTTCAGGTACCGATACACTCTGTCACCCTGCGCGGCTGTCCCATGGATATTCCAGATGAGATTGTCATTGATATTACACCGCTTGAACGCGGCGGAGATCCGGTATGCTGTGCAGACCTTGTCATCCCTGATAATGTAGAGATGAAAAATGATCCTGCAACCCGTTGTGTATCTGTATTCTAATACATTGCAGACAGCCTGAGCTGTTTTGGGACACCGGCGCGTAAGTGTCGCTAGCTGAGTGAGACGAGAGTCGAAAGAGGAGCACCTCTTTCGACTCTTTTTTTTGAACAGTTACAGGCGGTGGTTATGCAAACTTCCTGCCCCCCCCCACCACACACACCTGTGACAATTACGAAACGTGGAGCATATAATGGCTGGCCCGGAGTATTTGATTGTCGGGCTCGGGAATCCCGGGCCTAAATATGAGTTAACCAGGCATAATGCCGGATTTCTTGCCCTGGACTTTTTTGCCGACCAACATGGCTTAGCCATGAACGCTGGCAAATGGCAGGCCGCATATTGCCGTGAGCTGTTTGAAGGTGTCCGAATTATTCTTGCCAAACCCCAGACCTTTATGAATAAATCCGGTGAATCTGTTATTCGTTTTGCAGATTTTTACAAGATTAAGCCGTCTCATATATTGGTTGTGCACGATGATCTTGATCTGCCGTCCGGTCGGATTAAGGTCGTTGCCCGCGGCGGGGCAGGTGGACATAACGGCATTCGCTCCATAATCAGCCACTTGGGCACCCCTGAATTTGCCCGGCTTAAAATCGGTATCGGCCGACCCGAGCGCAATGAGCAGGGACAGGGCATATCGATTGACCGGTATGTTCTCTCGGCCTTTGCCAATCCGGAACTTGACGCATTTAATGATTTGCTGCCCGCCATAGATGATGCCATCACTCTTTTTATTGCCGAGGGGATTGATGCCTGCATGAACCAGGCAAACAGACGCTGTTGAGAGGTGCTGTTGCGAAACTATGTAAACCTCAGACTAAGCCGTTTTTGCTAATTTTTTAAAAATAGGTTATACTATACATCTTACCTATGTATCTTTTTTTAAATTGTATTGAAAGTGGTCAGGTGGTGTTATGAGTGAAGGTGCGGCAGATCCATTGTTTGTGGCTGGTGATATGGCGGTATATCCGGCCCATGGTGTCGGTCTGATAGAAGATATTAAGATGCAGACTGTCGGCGGGATTGATCAGGCCTTTTATGTGATGAAAATCCTTGATAACGACATGACTATCATGATTCCCACCGCCACCAGTGAAAATGTCGGACTGCGGGCAATTATCTCCAGGGACGAGGTCAACAAGGTTATTGATATCTTGAAGGAACGTGATATCAAGATCAGCTCACAGACCTGGAATCGGCGGTATCGTGACTACATGGAAAAGATCAAAACCGGTTCCGTGTATGAGGTTGCCGTTGTCCTGCGTGATCTGTTTTTGCTCAGGGTAGACAAGGATCTCTCCTATGGCGAGCGCAAGATGATGGATACGGCTAAAAGCCTGTTGATTAAAGAGATTTCCCTGGCCCGAAAAGTAGATGAAGATAATGTAGAAAAACAGATTGAAAAATTGTTCAGCTAAGCGTTGAGTCTTCCCGGTTCTCTTTTTCTTTTTTGACGGAGCAGTAGATTTTGCCTGTCATACCATCATCCTCCAATTACTTATTTCAGATCCCTGCAGAACAGGCAGGGATGCGGTTGGATCATTTTCTTGTCCGGACTGTTGCCGACACCTCTCGTTCAAATCTTGGCAAGCATATTCGAGCAGGCCATATTCTGGTGAATACCGTTCAGGTCAAGCCGGGATATAAACTGCAGGTTGGTGATGCAGTACAGGTAGAGCTGCCTGCAGCACAGCCCTCAACCTGTATTGCCCAACCTGTTGCTTTTGATGTTTTATTTGAGGATGAACATCTTGCGGTGATCAGCAAACCTCCAGGCATTGTTGTTCATCCGGCTGCAGGTCATGCCGATGGTACTCTGGTTAATGGTCTGCTTTACCGATATGCTGAGTTGCCGGGCCTTGCCGATAATCGACCCGGTATTGTCCACCGACTGGATAAAGATACCTCCGGCATCATGCTCATTGCCCGAACGGAAAAAATGCAGCGTCAACTGTCTGCAGCCTTTAAAGAGCGGCAGATTAACAAGACGTATCATGCCTTGCTGCTGCGTACGCCTGCTGACCCGGTTGGGCGTATAGTCGCCCCGGTGGGCAGGCATCCGGTGAATAGGAAAAAAATGGCAGTCCGGTATACAAGCGGTCGTTATGCCGCAAGCCGCTGGCAGACATTGGAAACCTTTGCAAACGGTTTCTGCTTTGCCGAGATAGTTATCGAAACAGGCCGGACGCACCAGATTCGGGTGCACATGTCGTCACTGGGCGTCCCGGTCGCGGGCGATAGCCTCTATGGCGGCAAGATACCCGAGAGTCTCGGCATAACAGCAGATCGTCAAATGCTGCACGCCTCAACACTCTCCTTTATCCATCCGGAAACAGGTCGGGAATGTGAGTTTACCGCACCGTTATGGGATGATATGGATCAACTGCTTGCACAACTGCGCCGGGATGAGCAGTCTGATGAGTAACCGGGGCGTGCAGTTGATTGCCGTAACCGGTGGTATCGGTTCCGGGAAAAGCCGGGTATGCAGGGCCCTGGCCGCTCTCTGTCGGCGGCCGCTCATTGATCTGGATTTGCTTTGCAGAGAATTGCTTGATGTTGGGGAACCCGGCTGGCAGGCGCTTAAAAAAAACATTGATGCCCGGTTTTTCACCACTGCAGGTGAACTTGACCGACCGGCCTTTCGCACGGCTATCTTTCAAGACAGGCAGCTGCGCAAACAGGTTGATGAGCAGCTGCATCCACTTGCTCGCGCAGAAATGCTGAAGCAGGCCGCGCAACTTACAGGGTCGGTATTTGTGGAAATTCCCCTGCTCTTTGAAGCAGGGTGGCACCGGGACGCTGATCAGATAGTCGTTGTCTATGCAGAACAGGCGATTCGCATCCAGCGGATTACCCGTCGTGACCAGGTCTCGGAAGATCAGGCCAGGCGTGAAATAGAGGCCCAGTCCTGTTTGGCGAAAAAGGCTTTGCTGGCCCATCATCTTATTGAAAATTCCTGCAGCTGGCAAACCACATCTCTGCAACTGCG
>CAZQKF010000034.1:0-10592 GCA_964593645.1 uncultured Desulfobulbus sp. | reverse complement strand
ACGGTGAAGACGGTACCATGCAGGGATTTCTGGAACTGCTGAATATTCCCTATCAGGGGGCCGGGGTGCTGGGCAGCGCATTGGCCATGGACAAAAACCTGGCAAAAACTCTGTATACCCTGCACGACCTGCCGGTAGCATCCTGGAAAATGGCGTCCCGCGAGCATATTGCAGATCCAAAATCGCTGCTTACCAAGCTTTCTCTACCCTTGGTGGTCAAGCCGGTACGCCAGGGTTCGTCACTTGGTATGTCCATAGTCCGGCAGCCTGAAAAGTTGTCTGCAGCACTTGCATTGGCTTTTGAAAATGACAGCAAAGTAATGGCTGAGGAGTTTATCAAGGGCCGGGAGATAACCGTGGGCGTACTAGGCAATAACGAGCTGACAGCTTTGCCGCTGGTGGAGATTATTCCAAATGAGCAGTATGATTTTTTTGATTATGAGGCAAAGTATAAACTCGGCGCAACCCGTGAAGTCTGCCCGGCTGAGGTGGATGATGTTATACGGGATACAGCTCAGCAGTATGCACTGACAGCCCATAAAGCCCTGCAACTCAGTGGATACAGCCGCACGGACATGATTGTCAGCGGAAAAGATATCTATATCCTGGAAACTAATACTATCCCCGGCATGACCAAGACCAGCCTGTTGCCCCAGGCTGCAGCTGCAGCAGATCTTGATTTTTCTGCTCTGCTTGATCGGTTGATTGAACTTGCTATGGAGTAAGGGGCGAATCTATCAATCGCCCGTTGGGTGGTTTCCAGCCTCCATGCTTAAAATCAATCCTTGTCGTATGTTCCCACGACGTGGTATTATTAATGTGAGTCGACTGAGATTCATGGCAAATAATATCTGACAGGCAAAAAAATAATGAAAATAACCATACCTGACATTTCCAACCTGCCTCAGGTTGATCAAAGCGTGCTGGATCGAGCGTATGCCGAGGCAGCCAGACAGAACAAGGAGTATGCACATAGGGAAAGAGAGGTGTTACGGAGCCGGATCAAGCAGCTCCTTAAGGCACAGGATGCCGTACTTGTTGCCCATTATTACACCTCGGATGATCTTCAGCAGCTGGCCGAAGAAACCGGCGGTACGGTTGCGGATTCTCTTGAAATGGCCAGGTTCGGCAGCAGCCATTCTGCTACGACCCTGGTTGTAGCCGGGGTATGCTTCATGGGAGAAACTGCCAAAATACTCAACCCGGAAAAAAGAGTTTTGATGCCTGATCCTAAGGCATCCTGCTCCCTTGACCTTGAATGCCCGGCAGAACAGTTTACTGAATTCTGTGATGCACACCCGGATTATACCAGTGTGGTCTATGCCAATACCAGCGCAGCAGTCAAGGCGAGAGCGGACTGGGTGGTTACCTCAGGCATTGCCTTGTCAATTATTAAACATCTTGCAGGCAGAGATGAAAAAATCCTCTGGGCCCCTGACCGCCACCTGGGGTCGTATGTTCAGCAGGAAACTGATGTAGAAATGCTCCTCTGGCCAGGCAGCTGTGTTATTCATGAACAGTTTAAGGCTGACGGCATTATCAGGTTAAAGGAAAAATTTCCTGATGCCCGTATTCTGGTTCATCCTGAATCACCGGCAGAAGTGGTGGCCCTTGCCGATGTTGTCGGTTCCACCACCGGGCTCATCAAGGCCACCCTGGATCCATCAGCAACGACATTCATTGTAGCCACAGAACCGGGTATCTTTTATAAGATGAAACAGGCATCACCGGAAAAAACGTTTCTTGAAGCCCCGACAGGAGGAGCGGGCGGCAACTGCGAGAGCTGTCTCCGCTGCCCGTGGATGGCCATGAACGGCCTGCGCAATCTGGCCGAAGTGCTGAAAAACGGCACCAATGAAATTATGGTTGCAGAAGACATTCGGGAAAAAGCAGTGCTGCCCATTGAGCGAATGATGGATTTTGCCAGGCACCAGCAGACCGGTATCAGGAACAGGACAAACGTGTGAAACAGGCAGGTCAAGGTCTGTTCATGTTCATATAAATATATCCTGTTCCGGCTGGATCAACTCAGGTTGGACGAACGAAAACGTGAACCTCTTCAACGCGCAAAAAACCGGTGTTCTTATCGGCGGCTCAGGCCTCATCGGCGGCAGTCTGCTCCATTACTTTAAAAATAAGAAGAAAGGCGAGTTCATCATGCTCGCCCCAAACAGTAAAAAACTCACCCTGAGACGGCCCGATGATATCCGGCTCTACTTTGAGACATTCAAGCCTGACTTTATCATCAACTGCGCCATTGCCGCCATAGACAGCTCTCCTCAGCTTTCCCATGAAATAAATTACATGGGTGCAGTGCTGCTTGCCAGAGCAGCCATGGAGTTGGGAATTCCCTACATTCATATCAGCTCTGCAGCCACCATGCCAAACGGCAGGGATCTGCAGGAAGAGCAGCGGCTTGACCTGCAGCCGAAGCTGTCCCATTACTGCAAGTCAAAACTCATGGCCGAGCTGACGCTTGAACACCTGCACCAGACTCGAGGGCTTGATTATACGGCAATCCGTCTGGGGGTTGTGTACGGTACCCATGATCACAAAATTCAGGGATTCCAACGCCTCTTTTTTTCCGTTGTAAACCGAGCCATGCCCGTACTCCTGACCAGAAAGGATGCCGCTCATTCCTACTCCAGCTCAGCCGGGATCCGCCTGTTTGTGGAACATGTGCTGGCCAACCGAGAAGAGTTCTCCGGCAAAACGTATAATTTTGTTGATCCGGAACCGGTACAGCTCAGCAAGTTGATCCTGACAATAAAATCGCACCTGGGAATAAATGTCCCGAAAGAAGTGTATGTCCCGTATCCATTGGCCAGGTTCGGGATGGGGCTGGTCGCCGGAGTGGTACGAATGGTGACCCGGGTCGGCATCGAAGCCAGGATGCCGGCCGAATTGATCTTTCTTGAAAATTTTTATAAATCTCAGACCCTGTCGGCCTCTAAACTTCAGCAGTCAAGTTTTGTAGATCCGGAACCGGAAAGCACCATTTTTACCAGACTGCCGCACCTTATTGACTACTATGTGACCCGCTGGGAACAGCTCAATCTTATCAAGCCCCTTAGGGGATCAGACGGCCCGCAAAAGAAGACAGAGGAATTCCTCCACTCTCCCGAGAAGCTGCTGCAAGCGGTGCATCGTGAGGCTGAAGAACCATTTTTAAAAAAATGTTCATTGCAGAAAAACAACAGCAGCTCAGTGGAGGAATAAACACCCCGGTAACATATGCCCGCAATTGGTCAAATTACGGGCAATCATAAAAAACATTACAAAGAACAACTTCGTGGGAATTAGGATTTCCGTTCAGCCTGCCTAAAACCGATCCTCAAAATAGGGCTTCAGCACTTCAGGAATGGTGACGGTGCCGTCTTTCTGCTGATAATTTTCCAGGATGGCGAGCAGGGTACGGCCTACGGCCAGGCCGGAGCCGTTTAAGGTATGCACCAGGCGGCTTTTCTTTTCGCCGTCCGGGCGAAAGCGGATTCCGGCCCGGCGGGCCTGGAAATCAAGGAAGTTTGAGCAGGAAGAAATTTCCCGGTAGGTATCCTGCCCGGGCAGCCAGACCTCGATGTCATAGGTCTTGGTGGAAGAGAAACCGAGATCACCGGAACAGAGATTTACCACCCGGTAGGGCAGTTCAAGAAGCTGCAGTACCTCTTCGGCATCGGCCAGCAGTTTTTCCAGTTCATCAAATGAGGTGTCAGGATGGGTGAATTTGACCAGCTCCACCTTTTCAAACTGGTGCTGGCGAATCAAACCCCGGGTATCTTTGCCGTAAGACCCTGCTTCGGAACGAAAGCAGGGTGTATAGGCAGTGTACTTGACCGGAAGATCTGCTTCTGCCAGGGTCTCACCGCTATGAATATTGGTTACCGGAACCTCAGCCGTAGGAATGAGCCAGAGGTCCCAGTCCTCAATTTTGAACAGATCTTCTTTAAATTTGGGCAGCTGGCCTGTGCCCTTCATGGCCTCGGAGTTAACCATGAAAGGAGGCAGAACTTCGATATAACCGTGCCGCTGGGTATGCAGATCCAGGAAAAAATTCACCAGGGCCCGTGACAGACGGGAACCAAATCCTTTAAGCAGGGAAAAGCGGGCTCCAGACAGTTTGGACGCAGTCTCAAAATCCAGAATTCCCAACTCCTCGCCAACCTCCCAATGGGGTTTAGGCTGAAACGAAAACTTCTGGATGGTGCCCCATTTTTTCAGCTCAACATTATCACTGTCATCGTTGCCTGCAGGAACCGAGTCGTCACAGAGATTGGGAATGGCCATGACCACCTCACCAAGTTCTTCCTGAACTGTGGTAAGTTCCCGGTCAAGCTCCTTGATCCGCTCAGATACCGTCCGCATCTCATAGATTAAGGGCTGAGCCTTAGCATGTTCACCGGCTTTTTTAAGCGGTGCAATCTCTTTGGAGACTGTATTGCGGCGATTTTTGAGCTGCTCGACTTCACCTAGCAGGGCCAATCTTCTGGAATCAATGGCAGTGAAGGAATCCACCAGATCGGTATTCATCCCCCGGTGGTTGCATTTTTGCCGAACCTGATCGATATTTTCCCGGATATAACGTAATTCAAGCATGATATGACTCTAAAAAAAATATTTATTGTATTGCCAGCTCAGTAGTGCCTGGATTCCCGCCTGCGCGGGAATGACAGATTGTACTAACGACGTCACTTCCGTGCAGACGGGAGTCCAGAGAGGCAGCAGAGAAATCCTGTTAATCGCCAACATAACTAATGCTGAGCAAAGATGTCTGATTTTTTGTATTTCGTCACAGGGGTGACAACTCCTTGTTTTTAATTATGGGTGCTTAGTAAGTGCTCTCAGGAACCCTGGATTTGTGCAGGCGCGACTGCCCGCTATAGCTCGGCGACCGTGCAGGTAAGTGAGCCTGCGAGACTCCGAAGACAGGGTGCCTGTGATCACTTACGATTTTTTAGCATGGGCAAAGCCATAAGGCAACGTGTATTCAATTGCTTTTCAGTCGTTGTTTTGCTAGTTTCATAGTCTTTGTTGATCTCAAGGACACCTTTATACTTCTACCTGCAGCGGATAGTGAAACACTATAACAGTCTCGTCATATTTCTTTCAGAATTGCGTAAGTCGATACGTCTGTTAGGTATCAGCCTGATGGTTCTGACTGTTACTGTTTTTTTTCTGTCCACAGGCCTGATCACTGTTTTTCAGGATCATCTTGAGGAAAAGCTCTATTTCTTTTCCGTGGCAGGTCCGTTTCTAGCACATGTCAAGGTGGCCTTTTTCGGGGCCGTCTACATTCTTATGCCCTTGTTGATGTATGTCCTGTGGAAGGCCATGGGCAAACCGTTCGGTGTGACCGGCAAAAAGTTATTCTGGTTTGTCTTTGCCACATGTTTTCTCTTTTATGCAGGCACCCTGTTCTGTTATCTGGTGACCTTGCCCTTTGGTGTGAAGTTTCTTCTTGGTTTTCAGTCAGAAAATATGAAAGCGGTCATCTCCATCGGCCGTTTTGTCAGCTTTGTGACAATTTTTATTCTGGCCTTCGGAGTTATCTTTGAACTGCCGGTTTTTATGATTTTCTCTTCCCAGGTGGGGCTGATTTCACGCCGTACTTTTGAGAAGAATCGCCGTTTTGCCGTGCTGGGTATTGCCATTTTAGCGGCCCTGCTCACGCCGACCCCTGACGTTGTCAACATGGCTCTGATGGGCGGGCCGCTGTATCTGCTATACGAAGCAGGCATTCTGGTCATCCGCATTTTACAGCTTGATGAAAAAAGGGCTGCAGCCAAGGCGGCAAAGGAGCAGGAACTGCAGGCAGATTCAACAGATGTGGAGTAAAGCCGTCTATAATTCAATAATGCGGATATTATGCTTTCGTAGGAGAGCCGCAGTTACTCCAACGACCGGTGTTACCCCACAGGAAGGACTTCGGGCCTTGAGCAGGGCCAGCTGTACATTCTGGCTTTGGGCAATATGAAGTACAGCCTCAGCCCCTGCTGTAAACTGGTGACTGACGTCAATACCATCGCGGGTAATCACGCGGGCACGACCTTTGAGGACATCATCACCATCCCCACCCACCAGCTCGGCTGCCGCACGCGGGGTGGCCAGGCCGCCTAACTGTTCAGGACAGACCGGGATGTAATGATATTTTTTAAGTGTCTCAAGGCAACCGACATCGGGTTTGCTGCAACCGTCATAACGGGTACAGAGGCCGATCAGGCAGCTGCTTACCAGACATTTTTCAGGTTTATGGTTCAAAGTTTGTGTTGAGCGGTTTATATTGACTCAGTCATAAAAAAAACAGGCTGAAAACAAAGAATAAGATGTAGAGGGATTATGGCAGGCAGGCGGGCACAGGGACTCAACAAAAGAGAGAAGAAATTGCTCCGTTTGGTGGTGTTTGCCGTTGTTCTTGTATGCCTGCTGTTTATCCTGTTTGCTCCCGGTCGCGGGCTGGTGTCCTTGCGTAATCTTAAAAAAGAGGTGCAGGCCCTTGACAGGGATAATAAAATCCTGCACCAGCGCAATGTTGAGCTGGCCCAGGAAATCGAACTGCTGAAAAATGATAAAGACTACCTGGAACAGCTGGCCAGGGAGAAATACGGCTTGCTGAAAAAAAATGAAGAGGTGTATAACCTCGGAAAATCCAAATCAGCAAAGAAATAAGGTCTGCCTTTCCTGCAGAGCAGTAAATGGCAGACCAGATGCATGAGAGTCGCACGGACTCTCCGGATCTATGCTCAGGAAAATCCTGACTTCGTGGAACAGCCGGAAAGTGCACCGGACGGAATGGACGGCCGACCGGATCCCATGCGAAAGTTTGAAGATGAGATGGTTTTTTTTACATCAAGACTCTTGCATTTGGGGCATTTAACAATCTCCGTGCTCCCGGAAGAGGTGGTGAGCACCTCAAAATGGTTTTTACAGTCTTTGCAAAGGTATTCATAAATAGGCATGGGGAAACTCCTTGTAATACATTTATTCAATGCGATGCACCGGGCCTCGCTTTTTTTCGTCAATTAGTGTCTGACCAGAAATGAGGATTTTCGTTCGAGATCAGGTAAGCGACCATCGGAAGACTCCGAGGATTGTGATAAAAATAAGCACAGGCATATATTTGATATTCCGAGCATTATTTTTTAGCGTGACGCAGACATCGGGCGAAAAGACCATTTCTGGACAGATACAAGATAATATTTAAGCATTGGATCAGGTATTGTCAGCAAAAAAAAAGAGCATAAGCAGTCAACAGACCTCAACGTCGCCGACTTCCGTTAATGTGGAAGCACTGGCGGCTGTTGCGCACCAGACCAGAAACCTGTTGGCTTTTCATGTTCAATCAGGGATTAACTCTTATCCCGCATCTGCAGAACTGCTAAAGATTGCAGTCCAAAAACAAAAAACAACTCCAGCAGCGCGGCCTGTACCAAAGCAGAGACAACCTCAACCTGTTAAACAGCGCAACGTTGCTGCCCCGGCCAAGGTTTCCAATGCTTCTGTTGCCAAACAACTCAAGGTCATTGACCATAATATAAGCGTTTGCCAAAGCTGTGCAACAGCACCTGGAATTGTGATTCCGGGGCAGGGGAGTTCAGCACCTCGTCTTTTTGTCATCGGAGACTGGTTTGCAGGCCCCCAGGCCCCGCAGGGGATGATCTGGGGGGCTGAGGAAGATGATCTTTTCTGGAAAATGATGGCTGCCATTGGTTTGGACAGGGATTCAGTCTATGTCACCAACTGCATTAAATGCAAACCACCAGCAGACAAAACGCCTGATGCAGACCGCACCCGTCAGTGCTTTACCTATCTTGAACAGGAGTTGATGGCAATCCAGCCTGCGTTCATCTGTACCATGGGTGAGGTTGCGACTAACTTACTGCTGAAAAGTTCAGTGCCACTAGTCAGGATGCGCGGACGATTTCATCAGTACCGGTACCCGCATGGCAGCAATGCCCGGGTAATGCCCACCTTTCACCCCAGATTTCTGCTCCAGCAACCGGAAATGAAACGTGCCACCTGGATGGATCTGCAGGCTGTCCAGCGATTACTCAACCAGCAAACTGAAAACAAAAAAATGTAGGTTGTTTTTGTAGGAGCCCCGCCTCGGGGCGATAAGGGATTGGCAGATATACCGAAATACCCACTACACGAGATTTGCGTACACCCAATTGGTTGGTAATCTTGTCTCCTATGAACCGCTGTCTTTCATGGCAATTAAGGTGCGTTTGCCCAGGTCTTTCAGAAAACCGGTCACAGCAAGTTCCGCCTCCCGGGCACCTAATTGATGGGTTGTGCGAAACTGCTCAACAATATCGGCTACAGTCTGTTTGCCGTCCACCATCTGCCAGACTGAACTGCCCAGGACATCAAGCTCCAGCCTGCGCATGATAATATTGGAGTCCCGATTGGACATTCGTTTGAAAATAGACTGAAACCAGGGCTTGATTTCCACCGGGTAGCGCAGCAGAATCCCATCTGCTGTTTTCTTTTCTTCAACTTCAGGATTACGGATAGGGGTGCAGGCAAGGGCCTGTGCCCGGCCCGGCCCGGCTTTGATCTGCTTATTTTTTTTATTCATGGCGGCTTAACGGGCCTGATAGCTGTTTAAAAGAGTGTCAATGATCGCGGGATCAATGGGCTGGTTACTTTCGGCTTGAACTCCCAGGATGACATTGTTTTCAGGAATATACTGGAGTTTGAGAAAATGATCGGCCTGGCGTCTGCGCAATTTTGCCTTAAAGCGGAGCCAACTATTGCTCCTTTTCTGCCAGGCAGTAGTATCTTCTTTCGCTTCAGGCAAAAGGTGTTCCCCATGGTACAGTAATTTTCGACCGAAACCGGAAAGTCCGTTATTCGCCAGCAGAATCTTGGCCGGTTTGAAGCGGAGCAGGCTAAAAAAAAGATTATCCAGAGAAAATTTTATCGTATACCGTCCGGTCTGAAATTCCTGGCTCAGCAGGACTGCATCTTTGGGTGATGAAAACTGAATATCAAAAATTGCCCATACCTGCGTATCTGTTTTTTGGTGACAGTTCAGCGTTTGCAAAAAATGAAAACAGGCAGGATCATCTTGTGGGTTATCTGAATAAAACTGAAGTAAAATTGTAAGGTTACAGATTGGGCAATGCCGCAGCAAGCCAAAGCCGCTGTTTGTTTCTCCCTGCCAGGTAAAGCAATAACAGTTAAATGGCTGCAAAACCTGCTGCCATTGCTGTGGAATCGGCTGCGGCTCAATTTGGTCTTTTTTGCTGCCATAACGACGTAGTTGTTTGAGGATGCGCTCAACTGAAAAACTTCCATGAATCTGCTGCCATTTCAGTTCAAGAACCGGTTGATACCTGTCTTCAAACAGGAGATAATGAGTAAAGACAACCACTGGTTCCCAAGTGTCCGGTACCTGAAAGCCAACACCGTTCCAGGCAATATCCTGCAGGGAAGAAGAGAGTGCAGCGACCATTACCGGGGTATCATCTGTTTCCAGCCTGCTTCATCCCATTGCAATTCGCAATTCATCTTTGTTTGGGATGAACGCATTGAACAGGTTTTATTAAAGCACTTACGCTCCGCCTCAACCTGATCCGGCAGGTATAACTTTACCATGTTGCCTATGACTTCATTGGGATTTTTCAGGTTGTGCTGCAACAGCATGGTCACCCGTCGCCCTGAGGCATCGGTAAATGACCATTTCCAGGACTTGACAATACCAAAGCTATCCCCGGTGAATTTATCAGGTTCGCCGAATCGTTTTTTATACTTGTGCATGAGTTTCTTAAAGAATGATTTGCTGGGATCCAGATATTTGAGTTTAATTTTGACAATTTCACCGGGACGGTCACAGACACCGTAAGAGATAATTCCTTTGCGAAATCCTGGAATTTTATCAATCACCACCTCTTTAAGAAAATTTTGGTAGCTGATAAAGTCATACTCATCAATGGAAGAACCCAGTTTAAAGCCCGCTACTTCATTTGGGGCATCAGCACTCAACGCCGGTACAGTCGGTATTAGCCAGGATATAAGCCCAAACAACAGTACGACATGGAAAAGACAGTTTGTCTTATTCATCATCTTCCTCTGAAAAAATATTTTTTGAAAGTTTTTCGAGCACATCTTCTTCGAGATACTCAATCAGATAATCCGTCTGGTGTTCAAAACGTGTTACCCTGAGCTTGACTATCTCTGAAACAGTTTCAATAAACGTCTCGGGATAGCGCTCAATAACCTTGGCAAAGGCCTCACGGCTGATGGATAAAATGGATACATCGTTTCCGGCATAGGCATTGAAAAACCACTTAAAGTTAGATATAAGTGCCAGTTCACCGAAATAATTCATGGAATCAGCTGATAACTTCTGCAGGAGAAGTTCCCGGCCGTTGATTTTGTAGGTTATACATACCTCGCCCTGAATAATAAGGCGCAAACCGTCTGATGCGGCTCCCTGCTGCAGGATGACATCTCCCTTTGTATACTGATTCCTCTCGGAAAGGTGTGCATACAGTTTAACCAGGTCAAGGGAGATGTTTTTAAACACAGGCAGTCGACGCAAAATGGTCAAGGTGTCTTCAACTAGACCGCTGGTGTCTACGGGGTTAACT
>CAZQKF010000033.1:0-10726 GCA_964593645.1 uncultured Desulfobulbus sp. | reverse complement strand
GTAGCCCACATCTTCATAGCCGTGTTTTTCCAGGATCTCAGCTACATATTTGGCAGAACCCTCCTGGGCACAGACGATGCGGATTTTGCGTCCTGCCGGCACCTGGGCAACGCATTCATCCTCAATTTCCATGAAATCATAGTAGGAGATGTTGATCATCTCAAAGGGGTAGGGGCTCTCAACCTGGAAGCGGCCGAAATCTTTTTTGTTACGGACATCCAGGACAATAATATCCTCTCCGGCGGTGAGCCAGTCGAATAGATCATTTGCCTGGTAGCTGAAAATTGCCATTATACAACCTCCGAATGCAGGGTAAAGTAAGCTGCACGTTAATAAGATATGGGAGTATCTGCTACGCCAAGGCAGCAGAGTTTATCGGATATTTTCCACAGAGTATAGTAAGAGTAGTTACTATATTTGTCCAGAAAATATATTGTTCTCGAACAAAAAAACGGCCTGCCGTTGGGCAGACCGTTTTTTTAAGCTTGTCTTGTTCTCCCGACCGGGAGAGCAGGAATCATCAGCCGCAGGTGTCGGCGTCGTTGGGATCGTAGGTGTCGTTGGCATTACGGTACAGATAGTCATTGACCAGCAGCAGTTCCTCCGGGGTGAGTACATCCCATGAGCCGTCTTTAGCACATTTTTTTCTCCGTTTTTCAAAGACCTGATTCCAGCCTGTTGAGGAAAAGGATTCCATGTAGAGAAATTTAGCTCCTTTATCATTATTTCTATTATGGCAGCTTTTGCAGACTTCTTTAAATTTTCTGGCACCAACTCCCCAGTGATCACTCTCCCAGTCCAACTGGCCCTGAGCGATCATCCGGCACATCTCTGTACTTTTATCAAAACGTTTACTTGGTCGGGCATAGATGGATTGTACTGTCCAGGCAAGGGTGATCAGGCCGGTTAAAAGAATAACGGTTGTTTTCCGCATAGGTGAAATCCTCTCTGCAAAATTAATGGGTGCTGTTGCTTACTCTTACATTGTGATATATTAGATCATCAAGCACATGAAAAACAGTGTCTGTCGCGACATAAAACAGGTTGATATCGTCATGCAAAATAGTCTTATTCGTCAATACAAGGTTGCTGTCCTTGCCCTGCAGGATGCATCGGCAACAACAATTATCGGCCCTCAGGATGTCTTTTCCATGGCCGGAGTACTGTACGAGATGTCACGGGGCGAGGAGCCTAAGCAGTATTTTTCCGTACGGGTGGTTACCGCCGACGGTCAGCCGGTAAACTGTTATAACGGGCTGCAGATCACCCCGCATTGTGCCATGCAGGACTTTGAGCCTGACATTGTTCTTATTCCCGGTATTCTAAATATTGATGCGACCCTGCAGCGCAGCGAGGCGGTTCTTGATTGGTTGAAAATGCAGAGTGGGCGGGGCTGCCTGCTGACCACGGTCTGTTCCGGTTCCATGCTGCTTGCCGCAACCGGTCTGCTGGACGGCAGGATTTCAACAACCCACTGGGCCATGGTCAACCAGTTCCGCAAGAGATACCCCAAGGTGATCTTGAGGCCTGATGAGTTGATTACCGAGGATAGCGGCATAATCTGCTCAGGAGGGTTTAACGCCTTTCTCGATGTCTCCATTTATGTGATAGAAAAATTTTGCGGTCCTGAAGTCGCCCTGCAGTCCAGTAAGATTTTTCTCCATGATAACGGCTGCCGTTCCCAGGCTCAGTTTTCCGTTTTTTGCGGGCCCCAGGATCATGGTGACGAGCAGATTCTCCGCATTCAGAAACTTCTGGAACAGGAGTATGCCGGTAATTACGATTTTAATGCCCTGGCAAAGGAATACGGCATGGGCAGGCGGACCCTGGAGCGCCATTTTAAAAGGGCCACCGGCGAAACACCGCTTGCCTATCTGCAGCAGGTGCGGGTGGAACATGCTAAGCAGCTGCTGGAAACCGGAACAGCCAGTTTTGACGAGATCAGCTACCAGGTGGGGTATATGGACAGCAGCTTTTTTCGTAAACTCTTTATCAAGTACACAAGCTTAAAGCCCAGTCAGTATCGTACCAGGTTTTCCAACAGTGCCTTCTGCAACAGAGCCGCCGTGTCATGAAAGAGGAATGCGCTCAGAGATTTCAGAGGATTGGTTTTCCGGCCTGTTCAGGGGAAGGATAAACGAGAAGGTACTACCTGTACCTGGGCCGTCGCTTGTAGCCCAGATCAGGCCGCCGTGCAGTTCAACCAGTTGCAGAGTCAGGGATAACCCCAGGCCGGTTCCCTGGTAATTGCGGGTTGTTGAGGTGTCGACCTGTTCAAAGGGATCAAAGATCTTCTGCAGCATATCTGAAGGAATGCCTATGCCGGTGTCCCGGATGTTGACCAGCAGGTACTCGTCTTCCTGGAACTTGCTGATCAGGGCAATGGGCTGCAGATAGTCGGGAAAAGAAATTGTTTTGCCCCACACCCTGGTTACGGTCAAGTTTACCTGACCGTTATCGCCTGAAAATTTCACTGCGTTTGACAGCAGGTTGTATATAATCTGTTTCAGCTTACGTTCATCGGCCTGGATGGTCTCGGGGATGGAAGGTTCAAGTTCCAGAGAAAGGGCGATGTTGTGCTTGTGGGCCTTTTCTTTGACCATGACCAGGCTGCGGCTGATCAAATTCCTGATCAGAAACCGTTTGGTGACGATATCGACCCGACCCGCCTCCACCTTGGACAGGTCTAAAATGTCGTTTATAAGGGCCAGCAGATGGCGGCTGGCCTGGAGAACGTCATCTAAGTATTCCGCCTGGATGTCATTGAGCTTCCCGAAATGACGGTCAATAATGATCTCGGAAAAGCCGATGATGGCGTTGAGCGGGGTGCGGAATTCATGGCTCATGTTGGCCAGGAATTCACTTTTAGAAATATTTGCAACCTCGGCCTCTTTGCGTGCCGTATCGAGTTCCTGGTAGGTCTTTTCCAGTTTATCCATCATCAGGTTGAAATCATGGCACATGTTTTCAACTTCGTTTAAGGGGCGGCCCCGTGGATTGGTATAGGTCTTCAGGCGGATACTCAAGTCTGTTTTATCATCGGCAACAGTACCTAATGCCTGAATAAGAACGGATATTCGATTAAACACCCTGTACTTGAGCATGACAAAGAGCAGGATCAGGACAACAACGGTTGCTGTAAAGGGCAGCAGGTTGTTTATCAGGAGTAGTCTCCGCTCCTGGAGAAAGGGCCTACTGTCAAGGGCTGCAATGACCGAGCCCACCGGAGTTCCAAAGACATTTTCCAGGGGCATCCGTTTCAGGTAATATTCCTTGCCCTGGTACTTCTTATCTTTGTCCAGCCCAATTAACGACGTGGGTTCACTTGAAAAACTGGACAGAACAATAGTATTACTGCTGTCTAAGAAAATAATTTCCGCCCCGGAAATTTCAGCCAGCTTGTCGGCAAGAATTCTGTCGTTATTGAGCACCTTAAGAGAGACAATATAGCCGTAGGTCTCTCCGGAATCATGATACAGGTGGGTAACAGATTTAAACGCCAGTATTTTAACGCCGGGTTTAAATGATTTATCGGGGAGTTGATCGCTGACTATGGTGCTCCTTATCTGTTCGAGCCCGGCCCGTTGTTTGGCAGGGCGGAGTAATGCCGCATAGTTATGGGCAATGGATACGGGCATGTCTTTGCTGCTTGTTGTGACCAGTTGCATGTTTTCGTCAAAGAGAAGCAGCAGATCAAGGTGATTCTTGTTGGTGATGTTATGCAGCATTATGCTGATCGGCGCGATCTTATCGTAGTCAAGAAAGGTGACAAATTTTTGATTCTGTTCGCGGATGATATTGGAGACGCTTTGCTGAAGAACAATCTGGTTCTGGAGAATGGAGTGAACAATGGTGAGTTTGGAAGACAGATTTTCGTCGATTCGCTTGGCCGCGTCCCGGTTCTGCTTAATCGTGGAATAGGCAGCATTGCCGACGATTAAAAAAATCAGGGCGCAGAATAAAATGATTATTTTGCGGGAAAGTGTATTCCTGCGATTGCCAAGAGCACGGGTTGGGGGCATGGATCAGCTTACCTGCAGGTGTCCTCTGAATATTTCCAGGTAAAGGCAAAGGGCACCGGTTCCGGGGGCCGGGCCACAACCGGTCGTTTTTCAGAGATCCAGCGCTCTATCCCACCCTTGAGTACTCCCTTGACCTTGTAGCCCTTGGTGAGAAGAAATTTTGCAGCATTAGTAGAACTGAGCATGGCCCAGTCAGCTATGAGGATTTCGCAGTTTCTGGGTATATCCCGGTAATATTTTTTTAAATATATCACTGGGCAGTGGATGGATCCCTTGATAAACGAGTTGTTTTTGGAAAATTCCAGGGGCCGGACATCAAGAATAAAAAAACGGTCATCTTTTCTGAGTAAGGCAAATTCGTCTGGTGAGATTTTGTGGACTTTAATCCTGTCCCAGGCGGGATTTGTGTACATTGGGTAGTTGAAATAACGCCATTCCGGGATACCTCCTGTAAATCTGTATACGTTGGTGTAGCCTTTCTTCACCGCAATCCTTGCAGCTTGTTCG
The DNA here is from genome assembly GCA_964593645.1 of uncultured Desulfobulbus sp. Taxonomy (GTDB): domain Bacteria; phylum Desulfobacterota; class Desulfobulbia; order Desulfobulbales; family Desulfobulbaceae; genus Desulfobulbus_C. The sequence goes on along the minus strand of CAZQKF010000033.1, from coordinate 6,197 downwards.
CTGTAGTGTCAGCGTTTGCCCATGCAGTAAAAAACAAGGGGAGTTGACTTGTCTTTCGGTAGTAAAGTCGTTGTCTCCAACTCGATCACAGGGATATTGATGGAACCTTCAATGTGCTGAATTTCAAAGACGATTTTACTTAAGGAATGGATGAGCAGACATTTTTTTTTCTCAAGCAGTATCTTCAGTTCAGGAGCAGTGATCTCCTTATAGCCCGGATCTTCTGCCTTGAGGGGAAGGGGATGAATCAGGAAAAGCAGGCAGAAAAAAAACAGAAGCGAAAGAAAAAAAAGGGAACGGGTCATTGGAGCGGGTTTCATGGAGTCTTGTGGGGTAGGAATTCAGAGATGGCCCGGACAAAGGTTCTGGTGTCAATGGGTTTGGTGATATAGGCATCGCAACCCGCATCAAGGGCGAGTTTGCCGTCTCCTTCCATGGCGCAGGAAGTCACTGCAACAATGGGAATATGATTGGTTGCAGGATTCTTTTTCAGGATAGAAGTGGCAGCTAGTCCGTCCATGGCCGGCAGGTGGAGATCCATGAGGATGAGATCCGGCAGGTTCTGAAAAGCTGTTTGGATACCGGCTTCAGCAGATTCGGCTTCAAGGACCGTACAGGAGCTCAGTGACAGCACCGCCCGGACCAGTTTTAAGTTGAGGGGGTTATCCTCAACAACAAGAATAGTCGTGCCCTGCAGGGAACCTTCCACCTTATGCCTGTTGATTCTGTATTTTTTTCTGCTTACTCAGAAAATATTTAAGTTGTTGAACCACTTCCGGGTCTAATTTGCCCTCCATGGCATCGTGTTCAACAATGGCCAGACTTTCTTCGTGGGAGATGGCCTTGCGATACGAACGCTTGGTGGTCAGGGCGTCAAACATATCAACTACAGCCATGATTCGAACCGGTAGGGAGAGCTGATCCCCGTTCAGTCCGTCTGGGTATCCGGAACCGTCGAGCCGTTCATGGTGATGGCGGATGATCTCCAGGGCTGATCCCAGATTTTTTTGCAGAGGCAGGCAGATTTTGTATCCTGTCTGCACATGTTTTTTCATGATATCCCATTCCGGCGAGGTCAGCTGGGATGGCTTGTTGAGGATACTTCCCGGAACACCGATTTTACCGATGTCATGCAGGATGCCGCCGAGCTTGAGTGATTCAAGCTCCTGTTTCTGCATGCCGAATCGTTTACCTATTTCAAGGGCCATGCTGGCCACACGCTGGATATGCCCCTCGGTGTAACTGTCTTTGGCTTCAATTATATTGGCCAGTGAGATCAGGACGTTTTCAATACTGGTCAGGTTGCTGTTGACTTTTTTAATGCGAATAAGCGACTGAACCCGGGCCAGGAGTTCGTCCTTGACTGGGGGCTTCGTAAGAAAATCATCGGCTCCGGCCTCAATTCCCTTAACCTTGGCCTCTACAGAATCAAGAGCTGTGACCAGCACAATGGGAATCATCCGGGTGGCTTCGGTTTTTTTAAGGAGGGAGCAGACCTCGTACCCGTCCATGCCCGGCATCATAATGTCTAGCAGGATCAGATCAATGTCTTCCCGGACAACACTCTGCAGTGCTTCTTCGCCGTTGTTTGCCTGAAACACATGATATCCGCTTGCCGTAAGCAGGGCTGACAGCAGCTTGACATTGGCAGGGTCGTCATCAACGACAAGGACATTTGCTGCCGGTTCGTCGTCAGTTTGATCAACAGTGTCCTCGTGCCAAAAAATTTTACGGGTTGTTGATTCTTTGGCCCGTGCCAGAACTTCCTCTGAAAGAAAAAGAAGTGTTTCCTTGGTAGCGGCATTGCCGGGAAAGGAGACAATACTCATGCTCAACGAAAAATTAGGCCCTAAGGTTTCTGCGATTTCCCGGTGAATACGGCCCAGAACTTTCTGGGCAACCGGTAGGGTAATTTCAACAAGAAGCAGGGCAAATCGATCCCCGGCAATGCGGGCGGCAAGATCCGACTGCCGTACCCCACGCCGGGTCAGGACGCTGCCGATTCCTTTGAGCAGGATGTCCCCGGCCAGCATGCCGTATTTTTTATTATAGGTAGTAAAATCGTCAATATCGAGCAGGGCAAGAACAAAAGGAGAACCATACCGGCGCGAACGTTCTATCTCACGATCAAGACTGAGTTGAAAAAAACTGTGATTTAACAGCCCGGTCAGGCCGTCCAGGCAGGATGCCTGCACTGTTGATGTATATTCGTACTGAAGCTTTTTATCCATATAGTCTTATTTTATCTACTGAAAGACAGAGTTGTCAAGGGCAGGCTCTATTTAATCAAAAAATAAAATATATTGAAATTGTTAATAATAATTGGTTCCCCAGTATTAATTGGGGCTGCAGCTCTTTGGCCTGAAAAAGAAATAATCTTCCAGGCGTGTTTGCTGCGTACATTTTTTTTCCATGACTATACTTGGTTATTCCATTGTGCGGCAACTGTTTTCAAGGATCTGCCATTGTCGGTCCAGCCTTTTTTCTGAAACCGGAAAGGCCGTGCCCAGTTCCGGGGCAAAAACAGAGACCCTGAACTCTTCCACCATACGCATGTACAGAGCTGTTTCTTTACGGCAAAGTGGTGCTCTGTTTTCTAATTGTTGATGCTGCAGTCTATCCAGAAAAGGCTGAACCCGTTTTGCCTTCTGAGCATCCTTGGCCGGAGAGTGTTCCGCCCGCTCAATGCGCAGGGCCAGGGCCTGAAGATATCTTTTTTTGTCGGCAAGCTCGCTGGTACTTACTGTAGAAAGAAAATCAGAGGGCATGAGCTTATGGAGAATGGATTCAAGATCTGTAAAATGTTGCGCATTGGCATGTCTGTTTGTGCCTGCCCGCTGTCTGCACTGGGTTAAAGCTGTCCGAACCTTTCTGCGCGTTGCCAGCAGATCCAGGATCTGGTTTATATCTGCACGTGCCTGCTGCAAAATGCCCTGTTTGTGCAGCAGGTCAACTGTTGCCTGGAACTTTTCACGGTCGGGCAGTTCTCCGGATGATATTTCAAACAGGCTATCTATAATGCAGGCTGCCAGCAGCTCTTTTATCTCTGCCGCCTTAGCCTTCATGCCAAGGGAGAGCCAGGAGGCGGAGTGGCCAGCCACAGCAGCCTTGCACTCTTTTTTTATGGCCTTTATTTCCTGGGGAAACTGGAGGCCGTAGAGAAATCTGAGCCCAATACGGTTAGCCTGTCTGGCCTGCTTCTGGTCGCTGATATACTGTAGATGCAGGCATTTTTGCTCTTGATCTACGCGAAGTACAGGTGAATACACGGTTGTGATCCGGTTGCGTCCGTCCACCCGGGAAACAGGTTGGGGAGCCGGAGAAAATTCCCAGCTAGTAATGTTTTTTTGTTCCGGGAGTTGTGTTGATTTTTTACCGGTTGTAGCAACTGCTGATTTTTTGAGACAGTAGCTGTCAAGATCGTAAAAGGATCTGCTGCAGTGCAGGGTTTTGCCTTGGTCGTCGCAGAGCCGAAACCGCATCCGCAAGTGGGCGGGTAGGTTATCGAGTTGCCAGTCAGCCCGGGTAATTGTTACCTGGAAACTGCGGAGAATACAATGCTCCAGGGCCGGGTACAGGGAATCCTGGTACAGTTCAAGTCCGTCCATGATTCGGTCTACAGCATCGGGAAGCGGCACAAACAGTTTCCGCAGCCGTTTGGGTAGCCCTTTCAGCAGGAAAAAAATCTTTTCTTCCAGCAGCCCTGGCACAAGCCATTCAAACAGGGCAGGGGACAGGCTTGTGTAAGAGTGTACCGGAATATCGACAGTAACTCCGTCCTCCTTATGACCGGGTTGAAAACAATAGGTGAGCGGCAGCGACCCCTGGCTGGTTTGCAGGTTGTCCGGAAATCGGTACAGTTCATCACTGGCCGGAGCGGCCTGACAGATATCCTCTTCTGTCATCCACAGGAATTGATCTGATTTTTTCTTTTTCAGGAACCGGTTCAGGGTAAACCGGTCATAAACACGGCCAATGTGCGTATCATAAAAATCATAAAGCACCTGATCATCCATCATAATACCACGTCTGCGCAGCCGCTCCTCCATATCGGCAAAGCGACTGGTCAGATCCAGGTTATGTAGCAAAAAAGGATAGTTACCGGAAATTTCGCCCTGAATCAGGGCCTGGTGAATAAAAATTTCCCGAGCCTCAAGAGCGGTTTGTTTATTAATCCTGCCATAGTTAACCCGGCGTCCTGCGGTGAGAATCAAACCGAACAGACTGACCTTTTCCAGCGCCGTTACCTGGCCCGATTTTTTCAGCCAGTGCGGATCAGACCAGGAACGTTTGCAGAGATCCCCTGCCAGTGGTTCCAGCCAGCTCACATCAATATTTGCTACTACTCGGGCAAAGAGCTGGGAGGTGTGGACAAAATCAGCAGCGACAATCCACTGACCTCCACGGTTGTAAAGGCCTGAACCCGGAAATAAAACCACCTCACGGTTGCCGCTGATCTGGTAGGTATTTTTTTGTTTACGCATCCCGATATTGCGAAGAAATCCAGCCGTCAGTGCCTGGTGTACGGCAGTTGCAGAAGCTGGTTCTGTGTTTAAAACAAATCCTTTATACTGCTTAATGATCCGGATAATCTGGTCGTGAATATCAAACCATTCCCGCATTCGTTGCCAGGAACAAAAATTTGTCTTGCAGAATGTACGCAGCCCTGCAGAGGGAGATCTGCCTTGCATGGCTGTCCGGCAGCTGTTCCAGATATTGACAAAGGTAAGTACATCAGAGCCGGGTTGAACAAATTTTTGCTGGGCCTCTTTGGCCTGCTGAATCTTGTCAACAGGGCGAATACGTGGATCCTGGATGGAGAGCACTGCGGCAATAATAGTGATTTCCCTGAGCGCACCTGACTCGGCTCCGGCAATTATCATCCGTGAGATGCGCGGATCAAGGGGCAGCCCGGCCATGATCCTGCCGCGTTTGGTGAGTTTGTTTTCTTTGGTGATGGCCCCGAGTTCGCGCAGGATGCGATAGCCGTCATTAATGGCCCTGGGGGTAGGCGGATCAATAAAGGGAAATTTTCGTGGATCTCCAAGATTCAAAGAGGTCATTTGCAGGATGACCTCGGCAAGATTTGAGCGCAGCAGCTCGGGCAGGGTATATTCCGGCCGGGCCAGATAATCCTCCTCTGTATACAACCTGATACAGATCCCCGGCCCGGTTCTGCCGCAGCGTCCTGCCCGCTGGTCACAACTGGCCTTTGATACCCTGCTCACCGGCAGACTGGTTGTGCCCGCCCGCACATTATAGCGGGCAATGCGGGCAAGACCGGTATCCACCACTGCCTGAATACCTGGAATTGTGAGTGAGGTCTCGGCCACATTGGTGGCGACTACGATTTTACGCAGCGAAGACGGCTGAAAGATCTTTCGCTGATCCGCTCCCTGCAGACGCCCGAACAGGGGCAGAACCAGGGCCGGGCTCTGGAGATTTCTGTTAAGTAATGCAGCAGTGTCCAGAATATCGCGTTCCGTGGGCATGAAAACCAGGATATCGCCGCCTCCGGGTCGGTCAGCCAGGCTGCATACCTCAGCGGCAGCCTGTTCGACAATGTTCTGAGAGATATCTGTAACCGCTGCATCCTGCTCGTGATACTGATAGCTGACCGGATAAGTACGGCCCGATACCTCGATAATGGGGGCCGCTGCAAAATGGCGGCTGAATTTTTCCGTATCCATAGTAGCTGACGAGATGATCAGTTTCAAATCCGCTCTGACCGCCAGCAACTGGTGCAGATAGCCCAGTAGGAAATCAATGTTCAGGCTCCGCTCGTGGGCCTCGTCTATAATTAAGGTGTCATAGCGGCTGAGTGTCCGGTCACTGCGGGTTTCAGCCAGCAGGATACCATCGGTCATGAACTTGATTTTAGTCTCTGACCCGGTCTGGTCATGAAAGCGGATCTTATAGCCTACAAGACCCTCCTGGCCAAGTTCATCGCGTACCCGGTCGGCAACTGAGACCGCAGCAATACGACGGGGCTGGGTACAGCCGATAATCCCCTTGCTGCCGCGTCCGGCCTCCAGGCACATCTTGGGCAGTTGGGTTGTCTTACCTGACCCGGTATCTCCAGCTATAACAACGACCTGGTGCGTTTGCAGGGCCTTAATTATATCGTCTTTTCTGCCGGATATAGGCAGGATTTCCGGGTAGTATATGGGCATGGATTCAAAAATATTTCTTTCGAC